>NZ_JACLQM010000009.1:0-78824 GCF_016648655.1 Streptococcus sp. 17.1 | reverse complement strand
ACATACAAAAAGAGAAAACCTATCAGGTTCTCTCTAGATGTTAGCTTTTCGTCACCCACTACAGTTGACAAGGAGCCGAAAATGGTCTCTTATTCATTTAAGAGACCATTTTTCTATATATTATTAGCGATTAGCCTTATGCATTTCTTCCTTAACCGGACAAGAACACTCACAATCGCCACAAGAACCTTTTCCTTTGATATAGTGACGGATGCCAAGACCAGCCAAAGCAAAAATAATGAAGGCAATGATAAACGTTGACATAACAATTCCTCCTAAACCTAAATATGGGCTTCTTGAAGATTCTCTAAGCTAATGATTTGATCCTTAATCTGACGTGGTTTACGAACCACAAAATAAATCATGGTCACTAACAGCAAGAAAGCAACAAAAGTCCAAATTGTCGTTGACTTGCCGTATAGGATAACTTGGCCAAACTGATAAAGAATTAAACTCACACAATAAGCTAGGCCTGTTTGAAAACCGATAGCACCAACCGTCCATTTAAGATTGGCCATTTCACGCTTAATAGCTCCAATAGCCGCAAAACATGGGGCACACAGTAAATTAAAGACTAAGAAGGAATAAGCTGCTAGGGAAGAATAATCTCCTCGTAAAGCCGCAGCTAAACCAGCTTCACTGCTATTATGATAGAGAATACCAAAGGTGGCAACAACAGTCTCCTTGGCAGCTAAGCCTGTAAGAGCCGCAACTGTTGCTTTCCAATTTCCAAATCCAAGCGGATCAAAAATCCAAGACAAACTCCTACCGAGAGTCGCCAAAATGCTGGCTTCCGTATCTACCGTATGTAGCGTAAAGTTGTAGTTAGACATAAACCAGATAAGCACTGTCAAACTGAAAATGATGGTTCCCGCACGTTTGACAAAACTCATAGCCTTACCAAAGGCATAGCGCAAAACTGACATGGCTTTAGGCCAATGGTAAGCAGGCAATTCCATTATAAACGGACTGGTTAGGCCACCCAAAAAACTCGTCTTTTTGAGGGCAATACCTGATAAGATAATGGCAGCCATCCCAATAAAATAAGTACTTGGTGCTACTAATGAGTTACTAGGGAAGAAAGCTCCAGCAATCAAGGCAATTACTTCCAACTTGGCCGAACAAGGCATGAAGGTTGCCGTCATAATGGTAATGCGACGGTCCCTTTCATTTTCAATCGTTCGACTAGACATAACCGCTGGCACCCCACAACCTGTAGAAATCAACATAGGAATAAAGGATTTTCCAGAAAGTCCAAAACGACGGAAAATACGGTCCATAACAAAGGCAATACGACTCATATATCCAATGTCCTCAAGCACACCCAAACAGATAAAGAGCACAAAAATTTGAGGAAGGAATCCTAGTACTGTCCCAATCCCAGCAACGATACCATCAACAATCAAAGACTTAAGCCAGTCCTGAACTTGAAGAAAGTCAAGACCAGAAGTTACCAAATCTGGAACATACTTACCAAAAAGCACATCGTTAGCCCAGTCTGTCCACATGGTTCCAACAGTTTGGATAGATAAGAAATAAACCAAATACATAACTGCTGCGAAAATTGGTAAAGCCAAAATACGGTTGGTAACAATCCTATCAATCTTATCTGACAAGGTCAGGGCAAAATCTTCCGTATGACTTTGAGCCATCTGACAAACACGTTCAATAAAGGCATAACGCTCATTAATGACAATTGACTCCGCATCTTCTGTGAAAATTTCCTCAGTGATACGAATGATATCTTTGATTTCTTTTTGTTGGAATGGGGATAAGTCTAGCTCAGCCTCAACTAAAGCATCGTGTTCAAAGAGTTTAATGGCATAAAAACGCGCAGACCTTTGTGGCACCGAATTTCCCAAGACTTCCAAAATTTGTGAGATGGCAGCTTCTAACTTATCGTCATAAATTGGAAAGGCAATGTCACCGACTGTAGAAGTCGTTGTATGAGCTGCCTTCTTCACTGCCTGATCAACACCAGTTTGTTTGAGAGCACTAGTAGCTACTACTGGGACACCTAGATGATAAGATAATTTATCAATATTTATCTGTTTTCCCTGAGCCTCCAAAATATCACTCATGTTAAGTGCTAAAGTGACTGGAATACCTGTCTCAATCAACTGCGTTGTCAGATAAAGGTTACGCTCCAAATTAGTCGCATCAACCACATTTAGAATACTTTCGGCCCTTTGGCTCAACAAATAGTCACGCGCTACCTTTTCTTCAGGGCTATAGGGTGACATTGAGTAAATCCCTGGTAAATCCTGGATTTCTAAATCCTTATTCTTTTTGACCAGACCACTTTTTCGTTCTACAGTAACACCCGGCCAGTTACCAACACGCTGATTGGTCCCTGTTATCAGGTTGAATAAACTGGTTTTACCACTATTAGGATTACCTATTAATGCAATTTCTGTCATTTTTCCTCTCCCTCGTCCAGCATGACCACACTAATCATTTGCGCTTCCGACTTGCGTAGGGTTAATTCATACCCTCTCAAGCTAATTTCTAGAGGATCTCCCAAAGGGGCTACCTTACGCAATAAGACCCGAGTACGCTTTGTAATTCCCATATCCATAAGACGCCGTTTGGTCTCATTTGCTGAAAAAATATCCGTAACGATAGCCGAACGTCCAACTGGTAATTCAGAAAGAGGTATCTTTTCCTGTTCTTCCTCTGCAGGTGCCAAATCAATCTTATCTAGAATCGAAGCATCAAAGGCTAAGCGACTCCCCTTTACGATAATAATAGCACTGTTCTTGGTCTTAGTTACCACCTCAATCATTTCACCGGCAGCCAGCCCTAGGTTAGATAAGTGCAAAAGACTATCCTTAGGGAGGTTAATGCCAAGAATCCGGTAAGGCGTTTTTAAGGCCGCATCATATATGAGCATTTTTCTTGACCTACTTTATTATTTTTGATACGGCATCATTATAGCATATTTATCCATCTTTTCCGCAAAGTTATCCTAAATAAGAATAATTCTAGAAAAGCAGAACACAAAAAGAAAAGGCCAGAAAAGTTCCAGCCTTCACAAACAATGTATACATACTTAATGAATATCTTACAAAACCTTGCTCAAGAAATCCTTGGTACGATCTTCCTTAGTATTGTCGAAAATCTCTTGTGGGGTACCTTCTTCGACAATAACACCGCCATCCATAAAAATAACACGATCAGCCACTTCATAAGCAAAGCCCATTTCGTGGGTAACGATAGCCATTGTCATCCCTGATTTAGCAAGGTCTTGCATAACGGCAAGAACTTCACCAACCATTTCCGGATCAAGGGCTGATGTTGGTTCGTCAAACAAGAGAACGTCTGGATCCATAGCCAAACCACGTGCGATTGCAATACGTTGTTGCTGACCACCAGATAGACTTGTTGGGTAGGCATCTGCCTTATCTTTCAAGCCAACCTTTTCTAAAAGTTCCATAGCTTTCGCATCTGCATCAGCTTTTGAAACACCCTTGGTTTTAATCGGTGACAAGGTGATATTTTCCTTAACTGTCATGTTAGGGAAGAGGTTAAACTGTTGGAAAACCATTCCCATTTTTTCACGCATTTTGAAAATGTCGTTATTCTTATCTGTAATATCCACACCTTCAAAAGAAATAACGCCTTTTGTAGGTTTCTCAAGCAAGTTCATTGAGCGTAGGAAGGTTGATTTTCCTGATCCTGAAGGACCAATGATAACCACTACTTCACCCTTTTTAATATCTAGATCAATCCCTTTGAGAACTTCATTCTTACCAAAATACTTGTGAAGATTTTTAATCTCAATAATTGTTTCTGCCATTATTTACGTCCCTCCCCAAGTCGTTGTTCCATTTGTTTCAAGAGTGCCGTCATAGCTGTTGTTACAATCAAATAATAGAAGGCTGCGAACAAGAGCGGCGTCAAAGTCAAGTAGGTCGTTGTTGCAACAGTTTGTGCACCATTCCACAATTCCATAACCCCGATGGTTTGCAAGAGCGAACTATCCTTGATAATAGTGACAAACTCGTTACCTAAGGCAGGCAAGATATTTTTAATAGCTTGAGGCAAGACCACATAACGCATGGTATTCCATGGACGGATACCAAGTGAGTAGGCTGCTTCAATCTGGCCTTTAGGAATAGACTCGATACCTGCACGTACGCTCTCAGAAATATAAGCACCACTGTTCAAAGAAAGGACGATAATACCCGGAACGATACGTGACAAATCAAGGTTTAAAATCCCAAACTGCACAGTTGGAAGGTTCATGTGGATGAGGTTAAAAGCAATCATAATCTGCACAACCATAGGAGTCCCACGGAAAACCCAAACATAAAGGCTTACTAGCCACTCCAAAGGTTTGATTCCAGAACGCTTGGCCAAGGATACCAAAACCCCGAGGATGGTTCCGAAGAAGACCACGCAGACCGAAATCATAATTGTTACTAAGACACCATAGTTAAAGTAAGACCAAAACTGCGGTAGAAATGAAAAATTCATCTAGATACTCCTTACTAATATTCTTCAATATTATATCAGAAGACTGTATAAAAATAAAGTATTTTCTTATAAATGCGATATTTCAGTATAAAAACTAAGTTATAGACATCGCTATCAAATCTCTCAAGCAAGACACCTCAAGTCCTCCTAAGATGACATCTTCCCAAAAGGTTTGTCAATGATTTGAGATACTGCCTATTTTGGTAACCCATACAAGCATTACCCGATGCTTTCATCCTGATAAAAATGCCTGAAACTATCGAGTTTCAGGCATTCTGAATTTTTGGAACCTTGTAAAGTCCCCAAATGATTTATTAGTAAAGCAAATCGTAGATTTCCATTGCAATCAAGTCGATACTATCAAATGAATAAGATTCACGTGCTTCAACGTCACGCAATGTGAAAACTGGACCATTTTCAGGATCGTTGCTAAATGATACTTCGGCAACAACCACTCCTTCACGTTCAAAATTACGTTTCAAATTACCACCATCAGCCGCCATCATTTCAAGACGGTTAATGATTCTCACCAAATGTGATTCCATGTTATTTCTCCTATTAATTGTGTATTTCTTACTTATTTTATCACACTTATGGGAAAAATGGGGGAATTTTAAATATTTTTCAAGGAATTGTACATAATGGCCTTGATAGAATGCATACGATTCTCAGCTTCTTGGAAGATGATATCACTGTATTTTTGGAAGACTTGATCGGTGATTTCTAACTCTGCCAAACCGTATTTGTCATAGATTTCTTGCCCAATTTGAGTATTGAGATCATGAAAAGCTGGGAGACAGTGCATAACGATGACATCTGGATTTTCCGTCTTGGCAAGTAGGTCTGCATTAATTTGATAAGGCAGGAGTAAATCAATACGAGATTTAAAGTCTACTTCTTCACCCATAGATACCCAGACATCCGTATAAAGCATATCCACTCCCTTGACCTCTGAAATATCATCTGTAATGGTTAAATCGGCACCATTATTATGTTTCTGAGCTAGGGCTACAATCTCATCTTCGGGTTGCAGCACCTCTGGGGCAATAATCTTGACATTAACGCCTAAAATAGCCGAAGTGACCAAAAGTGAGTTGGCCATATTATTTCTACCATCTCCAATATAGGCGATGGTCAAACCTTCCAAACTACCAAAACGCTCCTTCAAAGTCATGAAATCCGCAATCATTTGCGTTGGATGCCAGGTATCCGTCAAACCATTCCAGACCGGAACACCTGAGTACTTAGCCAACTCTTCGACATCTTCTTGCTTAAAACCACGGTATTCGATTCCTTCAAACATAGAACCAAGCACCTTGGCTGTATCAACTACAGATTCTTTTTTACCTAACTGAATGTCTCCAGCACCAAGGTAGGTCACATTCATACCTAGGTCCTGACCAGCCACTGTAAAAGCTGAGCGAGTTCTGGTAGATGTTTTTTCAAAAATCAGGGCAATATTTAAGCCATCTAAATATTTATGCGGAATTCTTTCCTTCTTTAGCTGTTTAAATTTTATAGATAAATCGATTAACTCCTCAAGTTCCTGCTTGGTAAAGTCGATTTCTTTCAAAAATGATTTAGCTTGTGTCATAGGTATCTCTCTTTCGTTCTGAATAATATAAAAATATTATATAATATTTATACATTTTAGACAAGCGTTTTTGAATTAAAATTCAATGTTAGCACTCTTGTTAAGAGAGTGCCAAACCTAGATGCTTTTTACTTGCAATCTACCTTCCGCATGCTATAATGGAGTCATAGATTTGACCTTTTTTGACCAAGATTGTTTTCAATAAAGATCTTTCCCAATTCAGATAGAAAAGAGGTACTGATATGCTCTGTCAAAACTGTAACCTTAATGAAGCTAGTATTCATTTGTATACCAATGTAAATGGTAATCAGCAACAAGTTGACCTCTGTCAAAATTGTTATAAAATCATGAAATCCGATCCAGAGAACCCCCTCAATCAATTCAATCAAACAGGAGGTTCCAACTTCTTCGACGATTTCTTCAGCGACCTAAATAACTTCCGTTCTTCTAACGGCGATCTTCCCAATACACCTCCAACACAAGAAGGAGGTAACCGAGGAAACGGTGGCAATACACAGGGGCCAGGCCGTCCAGGAGGACCACGCCAACAAGCTCCTCAACAGCCACAAGGTCTTCTTGAAGAGTTCGGCATTAACATCACTGACATCGCTCGTCGTGGAGATATTGATCCTGTCATTGGTCGTGACGAGGAAATCATTCGTGTCATCGAAATCCTTAACCGCCGTACCAAGAACAACCCCGTCCTCATCGGTGAACCCGGTGTCGGTAAGACTGCTGTCGTTGAAGGCCTAGCTCAAAAAATTGTAGACGGTAGCGTGCCACAAAAACTCCAAGGCAAACAAGTCATCCGTCTTGATGTGGTCAGTCTGGTTCAAGGGACTGGTATCCGTGGCCAATTTGAAGAACGCATGCAAAAACTCATGGAAGAAATTCGTCAACGTCAGGATGTTATCCTATTTATTGATGAAATCCATGAAATTGTGGGAGCTGGTAATGCTGGTGATGGCAATATGGATGCTGGAAACATCCTAAAACCTGCCCTTGCTCGTGGAGAACTTCAACTGGTCGGAGCAACAACACTCAACGAATACCGCATCATCGAAAAAGATGCTGCCCTAGAGCGTCGTATGCAACCAGTTAAGGTTGACGAACCAACGGTTGAGGAAACCATCACTATTTTGCGTGGGATTCAGCCTAAATATCAAGACTACCACCACGTCAAATATACGGACGAAGCGATTACTGCAGCTGCAGAATTGTCCAACCGCTACATTCAAGACCGTTTCTTGCCAGACAAGGCCATCGACCTTCTCGATGAAGCAGGTTCTAAGATGAACTTGACCCTCAACTTTGTTGATCCTAAAGATATCGACAAACGTTTGATTGAGGCTGAAAACCTCAAGGCTCAAGCTACTCGTGACGAAGACTTTGAAAAAGCTGCCTATTTCCGTGATCAAATTGCCAAATACAAGGAAATGCAAAAACAAACCATCAAAGACCAAGATATGCCTGTCATCACAGAAAAACATATCGAAGCCATTGTGGAACAAAAAACCAATATTCCTGTCGGTGATTTGAAAGAAAAAGAACAATCACAACTTCTTAGTCTTGCTGATGATCTTAAATCACATGTTATCGGACAAGATGCTGCAGTTGATAAGATTGCTAAAGCTATCCGCCGTAATCGTGTTGGATTGGGTGCTCCAAACCGCCCAATTGGTAGCTTCCTCTTCGTAGGTCCTACAGGAGTTGGTAAAACTGAGCTCTCTAAACAATTGGCTATTGAACTCTTTGGTTCAGCTGACAGTATGATTCGTTTCGACATGTCAGAATACATGGAAAAACACGCTGTTGCTAAATTGGTTGGTGCTCCTCCAGGATATGTTGGTTACGACGAAGCTGGTCAGTTGACTGAAAAAGTTCGACGTAATCCTTATTCACTTATTCTTTTAGATGAGGTTGAAAAAGCTCACCCAGACGTTCTTCACATGTTCCTCCAAGTACTTGACGACGGTCGCTTGACTGATGGTCAAGGGCGCACTGTAAGCTTCAAGGATACCATCATCATCATGACATCAAATGCTGGTACTGGTAAAGTTGAAGCTAGCGTTGGCTTTGGAGCTACTCGTGAAAATCGTACCAATTCTGTTCTTAACCAACTTGGAGATTTCTTCAGTCCTGAATTCATGAACCGCTTTGACGGTATTATCGAATTCTCTGCCCTTAGCAAAGAAAATCTTCTTACTATCGTGGACCTCATGCTTGATAATGTCAACCAACGCTTGGCTAACAACGGTATCCACCTCAGTGTAACTGAGAAAGTTAAGGAAAAATTGGTTGACCTTGGTTACGATCCTAAGATGGGTGCTCGACCACTACGTCGTACCATCCAAGATCACATTGAAGATGCTATTACCGACTTCTACCTTGAAAATCCAAACGAAAAAGATCTCAAGGCAGTCATGACTTCAAAAGGCCACATTACCATTAAGTCTGCTAAAAAAGCCGATAAAGCTACTCAAAAAGCTGAGGCAACAAAAGAATCTGATTAAACAAATAAACCAAGTCATTACGACTTGGTTTATTTATCTTTTCATTTCCTATTTTCAAATTTATCCCTAATTCTGCCTAAATCAATAGGAAAATGAGCAAAATTTTAGTATAATATAGGCAAATAAACGTAAGGAGCAACTCATGAATCCAACATTTGGTGACAAGGTTGAGGGAGCTCATTATCAAACACGTTACGGTGTTTATGCTGTGATTCCTAACCAAGAAAAGACAAAGATTATTTTAGTCCAGGCTCCTAACGGAGCTTGGTTTCTCCCAGGTGGGGAAATCGAAGCAGGCGAGGATCACTATAGCGCACTAGAACGCGAGTTAATTGAAGAACTTGGGTTTATAGCCACTTTAGGCCAGTACTATGGCCAGGCTGATGAATACTTCTATTCAAGCCACCGTGACACTTACTATTACAATCCAGCCTATATTTATGAAGTTGTAGATTTTTCAAAAATTGGCAAACCTCTCGAAGATTTCAATAACCTGGCCTGGTTTCCAATTGATGAAGCCATTGCTAAACTTAAACGTGGCAGCCATAAATGGGGAATCGAACAATGGAAAGCAAACAACATAACAACTGGCAAATCTTAGGAGGAAACTATGAAACTCATTAATACGACCCGTACACACCAAGAACTCGTTCAAAACCAACTAGACAACACGGATGCCTTTCTCGTAGAGACCTACTCTGCTGGGAATACTGATGTTGTCTTTACACAAGCACCTAAGCATTATGAACTCTTGATTTCAAATAAACATCGTGCTGTTAAAGACAACGAATTAGAAGTTATCCGTGAATTCTTCCTCAAACGAAAAATCGACAAAGATATCGTTTTGATGGACAAACTTAGAACAGTACACACTGACAAATTGATTGAGATTTCATTCCCAACAACTGTATAAGACAGAACAAGCAATGGCTAACACCACTGCTTGTTTTTTAGTATGTCACAAAGCTTTCGAAGCTTGATCTAGAACTTCCATAACCTGACGACTATGTTCCAACTGCTGGGCAACACTGTCAAAATCCTTGGTCGCCATCATCTTTTCAAAAGCCACAAATTCATCATGCATACGATGTTGAGGACTATTGAGATTGGCGACTCTCTCTTTCTGACCATTGAGAGTGACTCCAATTTCAGGAAGACTGTTGGTTGCACCAAAAATAGTAATAGCTCCCTTATCCCCTTGAATAGTTGAACGAATCTCCGCACTACAGTCTTTAGCTCCAATGGCAACAGCCTTAAAGTTACCATAGTCCAAAACTAGAATTCCTGACGTATCCACTCCTCGCTCCACATTAGGTAGATATTCCACACGATTAGGCTTACCAAAAAGGCCAACAAGAAGGTGAATATTATAGATATTAAGATCTCTAAGTGCTCCCCCACCCATTTCAGAGTTGAAGACAGGAGCAATTTCCCCATGTTTGAAGGCATCGTAACGTGATGAATATTGGGAATAATTGATATTCACAATCTTAATATCCCCAATATCAGACAAGGCTTCCTTAATCGCTGTAAAATTAGCCAGATATTGATTGGTAATAGCCTCCATCAAGAGAAGCTTTTTTTCTTGAGCAAGCTTAGCTAGCTCTTCAAACTCTTCTAAATGAAGGGTGAAGGGTTTCTCACAGATAACATGCTTTCCGGCCAAAAGTGCTTTCTTAGCATAGTCATAGTGGGTATGATTGGGCGTTCCGACATAAATCGTATCAACTTCTGGATTAGACAAAATTAACTCATAATCACTAGTCGCCTGAGATAAGCCATATTGTTTAGCTAGGGCTTCTGCCTTATCGAGCGATCGTGGTGTCGACATTATAGCCTTCAGCTCAATTTCCTCAATAGTCGTTAACACAGGAAGGACCTCTGTCACAATCATTCCTGTCCCTAATAATGCAAGTTTCATCAACTTACCTCCTTAATTTCTAATCTCTCTTTACAATGAACCAAGACTATGGACAAACGCATGTGTGTTAAATTCTTCTTTAGTTACTTGAATGAAGCTCATTTTTTTCCTTCCTAAAATGGATAAAGTAAATGACGAGTGAGATAAAGAGCAAGATGGCAAGTACTGCCACTAATGGTATTCGAATCGGACGGATATTAAGCAACAAATCTCCACTAACTGCATAATCAATCGAGACTGGCGTCACTCCAATAAGGGTTGCCAAAATCCTCGTCCTTGTGGGTAAATTCATCTGAACACAAGCATAATTGACCAGAGCTGATGGTATAAAAGGAATAGAGAAGGCTAAAGAAATCCCAATAAAACGATGCTTAAAGTTTTCAATATAGTTTAGGAGTTTCTCCATACGTTTGGACTTCTCTGGCTTTTCAAGTCTTCTCAGAATTTCAAAACTAGTCAAATTTCCAAAAGTATTACCAATAATATTCATCGGAATCGCAAGCAAAGGGCCATAGAGTAGCCCAACAAAAATACAAAAAATAGAACTTGAAACTCCAGGAATAGCTGATGACAGAATCATAAGACTAATAAGGATAAGTGCATTTTGGAAATTAGCCTGCTTAAAAACTTCTCTTAAAAAGGCTTGATCATGCTTAGCGTTGATCCATTCCTTGATTAAGGGGATGAAGTTATTTAAAAGAGGCCATAAGAACACCAGTATTAAACCTGCTATCCCTATAAAAAATAGTCTTTTTTTGGTCATTACATCTCCACAATTTTAATCACTCCTTTTATTATAACAAAAAAATGCCTTCATTGATTTAGAAAGGCATTTTTTACTGTGATTACTTGTTAATCAAATTTGCTTGTGACTTGTTTTCCAAGGCACCATTTTTAAAGTTAAGGGTAAGGCTACCTGTTTCACCCTTCTTAGCGACAAGGTTTGATGACCAAAGAGCCTGTGTCATTGTTGCATCTGAAGAGACAGCGATTGAATAAACATCCGGTGTGCCAAGCGTTTTGACAGCATCATCATAGCTAGTTCCATTTTTGAGGTTTTCATACATCTTCAGTGTGATTTTGGGATCACGGACGTAAGAAAAGTTTGAAATTGACTTAACGACAGTACTATTGTTAAAGAGTTTCACTGTAACCACAACATTGTCATACTGCCAATTATAAACATCAAGCTTAGCATCTCCTGCTTGCTCTTGACCAGTTGATGAGGGTTCACCAAACCAGCCCTTCAAGCTATCAAGATTTGAGCCTCCTGAGAATTCTTGAGAAGCATTTGCCATGGTGATTTTATCAAAGTTCTGGCGAACATTCCCATGCTTAACAGTTAAAATCTTTGAAGCCTCATTATCCAGAGATCCCTTCGACTCAGTTTTAGACGAAGATTTTCCACAAGCAGCTAGAGTAAAAAGTGAGAGACCTAAAACGGTCAAAGACAAAAGTTTTTTCATAATAAATTCCTATTTACACAAATAAAAGGCTGACGCCTCAAGTATTTATGGAGCCGGTGGGAGTCGAACCCACGTCCAAACACCTGCCAACATATTCGTCTACAACCATAGGTTATGTCTTTCTTTTAACAGATAGACGACACATAACTCAAGCCTTCTATCTGCGAGCCTATAAATCTCTTTTCAACCAGCTAGGCAATGGTCAAACGTAGCTTATAAATCAATAAAACCTCTAAACAAACATAAGCAATCTGCTAGAAGTCACGCGAGCAGGTGTTTAGGCTGCTACAGCGTAAGAATTAGTATTTTTTGCAGTTATATTTAACTGAGCGTTTACGTCGCCACACGAGTCGCAGAATATGCCTCATAATGCCTGTCGAATCCGTAACGACCCCAATATGAGATACTGAGTATTATAGCAAATTTTTTAATAAATTGCAAAAGATTAGCCAAACTCTCTCCCCAATAAATCAACTATGGAGAGGTTAATACGTTAGTTTTCTTTGATTTTAGGACAAGCTAAAAGCTTTTTTCTGTATGCTTGTCTTTTCCCTTTCAATGATAAAAGATTTTATGAAATACTTTCACTAAAACTTACCGACTAAAAAACGTTGAGAGAACTAATCTTTCAACGTTTTTCTTTTTGCACCCTAAGGGAATCGAACCCCTATCTCAAGAACCGGAATCTTACGTGATATCCATTACACTAAGGGTGCTAACAGTATACTATTATAGCATACTCTAAAATAGAAAAAAAGACATGTTTCCATGCCTCTTTTTTTATCTTACAATTCGATATCTCCGAAAAGATCCGCCATTGAGAATCCAGATTGAGTTTCTGGAAGTTCGTAATCACGTTTTTCTTGACGTTTTGGACGACGTGGACGTGATTGACGTTTTTCGTTGTTTTCACCTTCAGCGTTAGCTGGACGTTCTTCAAGAGCTTTGATAGAAAGTGATACACGTTCTGCATCAGCGTTTACTTCAAGAACTTTAACAGTAACGTCTTGACCTACTGAAAGAACATCTTTTGGATTTTCAACACGTTTGTGTGAAATTTGTGAGATGTGAACAAGTCCATCGATACCTGGCAATACTTCAACGAAAGCACCGAAGTCAGTCAAGCGTTTAACTTTACCTTCGATAACATCACCAGCAGCAAGTTTTTGTTCAACGCCATCCCATGGTCCAGGTGTTGTTGCTTTAAGTGAAAGTGATACACGTCCTGCTTCTTCGTCGATAGCAAGAACTTTAACTTCAACTTCATCACCTACAGATACAACTGATTTAGGTGAAACGTTACGTTCGTGAGACAATTCAGTCACGTGAACAAGTCCGTCAACACCACCAAGGTCGATGAAAGCACCGAAGCTTGTCAAACGAGCAACTTTACCAGTTACGATTGAACCAACTTCAAGTTTAGAGAAGACTTCTTTACGAGCTTCTGCAGCTTCTGCTTCAACAACTTCACGACGTGAAAGGATGAAACGGTTTTCAGCTGGATCAACTTCTTTAATTTTAGCGTCAAATTCTTGACCTACAAATTGTTCAGTGTTACGAACAAAACGAGTATCGATCATTGAAGCTGGAATAAATCCACGAAGACCTTCAAATTCAACAGAAAGTCCGCCTTTAACAGCGCGTGTTCCTTTAACAGTAACAACTTCTTCTTCACGACCAACAAGTTTATCCCAAGCTTTGCGAGCTTCCAAGCGTTTTTTAGATACAAGGTAAGTTACAGTATCAGTATCTTTACCAACAACTTGACGAAGAACAAGCACTTCAAGTGTTTCACCAACTTTAACAAGGTCTGCAACGTTTGCGTCACGGTCGTTTGTCAATTCACGACGTGTCAAAACACCTTCGATACCAGTTCCTTCGATAACAACATTTGCTTGATCATTATCTACTGAGATAACTTCAGCTGTTACAACGTCACCTGTGTTAACTTCGCTAACACTGTTTAGCAATTCTTCAAATTCGTTCATTCTAAAAAGATCCTCCAACAAGAGCCAGCCAATTCTGACCCTTGATAACAATATATTTTTAAAGGTACCCGCAAAGACAATGGTTAACATAGACGGTGCCAATGCACCCGATACCTTTTACTGGGGTAGCTGGATTCGAACCAACGCATGAGGGAGTCAAAGTCCCTTGCCTTACCGCTTGGCTATACCCCAATAGCAAAATGCTATAAAAAAACATCTAAGTACTTGATATCGACTATCCCGATTCAGTTTCTTAGACATGGAGAGAGAGGGATTCGAACCCCCGAACCCGAAGGAGCGGATTTACAGTCCGCCGCGTTTAGCCTCTTCGCTATCTCTCCTTAAGAACAAGAAATAGTATATCACAGTTTCTTGACCAAAGCAAGCCTTTACTTTGGATTTTAATGATTAAGATTGTACGATTCAATAATGGCAGCTACTGCATCATCCATTTTTTTGTGGAAACCTGCAACATTTTCCTTGTCAACAACGGCAAACTTACCATCAATTTCCACAATTTGTCCAATCACTTTCTTGCCAACAAGAAGTTCAAAACCTTCGATGGTTGCTTTGTTGACGACTACTTTAGCATCATTAATTTGGATTTCAATTTTTTTATCTTTTTTACTCATAGATTTATACCCGATCCTTGGCTCGAGCCATCCTTTCTTAATGTATCTTCTTAATTCTACCGAAAAAGAAAAAAGCTTGCAAGAGCAAGCCTTAAAATAATCGTTTATCTATTAGGAATTAGTCAACTTTGACAATCCATCCTTCTGGTGCTTCAACATCACCAAATTGGATACCTGTCAACTCATCATAAAGTTTACGTGTTACAGGACCTACTTCTGTTTCTGAGTAGAAGACATGGAAGTCATCACCATGTTGTACCCCACCAATTGGTGAGATAACGGCAGCTGTACCACAGGCACCTGCTTCGACAAATTTATCCAATTCAGAAATCTTAACATCACCTTGGATAGCTTTCATGCCAAAGCGATTTTCAGCCAAGTAAAGCAATGAGAACTTAGTGATAGATGGCAAGATAGATGGGCTGAGTGGTGTAACGAATTCGTTATCGGCTGTGATACCAAAGAAGTTTGCAGAACCCACTTCTTCAATCTTAGTGTGAGTTGCTGGATCAAGGTAGATCACATCTGAGAAGTTACGATCATGTGCAATCTTACCTGGCAACATACTTGCTGCGTAGTTACCACCCACCTTAGCAGCACCTGTACCATGTGGAGCAGCACGGTCATAATCATCTTGGATAAGGAAGTTTGTTGGAGCCAAACCACCTTTGAAGTAGTTACCTACTGGCATAGCAAAAATGGTAAAGATATACTCATCTGCTGGATGCACACCAATGATATCACCAACCCCAATCAACAATGGACGGAGATAAAGTGTTGCACCTGTACCATATGGTGGAACATATTCTTCATTTGCACGTACAACTTGTTTACATGCATCTACAAATTTGTCAACGGGAACTTGTGGCATCAAAAGACGATCCGCAGTACGTTGCAAACGTTTAGCATTTTCATCTGGACGGAACAATTGAATAGAGCCATCTTTAGTACGGTAAGCCTTGAGGCCTTCAAAAGCTTCTTGACCATAGTGAAGGGCTGGAGATGCTTCTGAAATATGCAAAGTCGCATCCTCAGTCAATTGCCCCTCATCCCATTTACCGTCTTTGTAATATGAGATATAACGGAATGGAAGTTTACTGTAATTAAATCCTAGATTTTCCCAGTCTAAATCAACTGTCATGTGTATATCCTCTTTTCTGTTACTATGTGCTTTCTAGTATAGTCCTTTTCATTGAAAATTTCAAGGTTATGTTGCAAAATTCTGACAATTCTTTTTAAAACACTTATTTTGCCCATCAAAGAAAAAAACTCTGCCCTCTAATAAGAGAACAAAGCTTTCTTATCTTTATCTTTCAATAATCTTGGCAGAAAAGACTTCTTTGTCTGCTAATCCTTCAATGAAGCTACCGTTGCTAGTACGGTCTGAAAGATTTAGAAGGGACAAGTCAACCTCTGCCGTTTCACCTGTTGTAGCTGTTACAAGCAAGGTCTGAGGAGTCTCTTCCACTGGTGTTGCTAGAAGATCTATCTCGCCACCAGCATTTTCCGTAAAGACTGGACCCGCAGTGAAGACACGGTGTGGTTTCGTCTTAAGCTCACGAAGAACTTGGAGACCTCGACCAGCTCGCTTAGCCTGTGGAATATCTGCTGTAGCTACACGTTTGAGACTAGCTCTTTGTGTCAGAAGGTAGAAACTTTGAGTATTTGCTACAAAAACAGCCTGAACGGTATCATCATCCTTAAGATTGATTGTCTTAACACCTGCTGCCTTGGCACCAACTACTGGCACTTCGTCCGCGTTAAAGCGAAGGGCATAACCCTTTTGAGTGATAATCATGATATCATCCAATTGAATTGGCGTAACCGTAACAATAAAATCACTATCATCCTTGAGTTTAGCGTATTTAACCGACTTAGACTTGTAGGTACGCCATGGCGTAAATTCCTTGCGTTCGAAACGTTTAATCTGACCCAGCTTGGTAGCTGCTAGGTAAGTACCTGTTTCAAAATCATCCAGGATTTCTGCGTAAAGCACTTCTTCATCCTTAGATAAATTGGTGATAGTTTGTGATAAATGCTCTCCCAAATCCTTCCAACGAATGTCTGGTAACTCATGGATTGGACGATAAATCACATTGGCCTGATTAGTGAAAATCAAGAGGTGTTGTGTCGTCTTAGCTTGCTGAACCAAAATCAAATCATCATCATCACGTTTTCCGACTTCGTCAATCGTTGAAGCATTGAAAGAACGTGGGCTTGTACGTTTGACATAACCACCACGAGTGATGCTGACATAGGTTTCTTCTTCAACAATCAAACTTGCAGTATCAATTTCAATGGTCTTGGTTTCTGCTTGCAACTCTGAACGACGGTCATTACCGAATTTCTTCTTAATGTCACGGAGTTCACGTTTCATGACATTAAACATGGTACGCTCATCACCAATGATAGCAGCCAAGGTCGCAATCTGCTCACGTAAATCAGCTTCCTCATTTTGGAGGGTGACGATATCCGTATTGGTCAAACGATAAAGTTGCAAGGTCACAATAGCTTCGGCTTGTTCTTCTGAAAAATCATAGCTGACCTTAAGATTTTCCTTAGCATCAGCCTTATTTTCAGAAGCTCGGATAAGAGCGATAACCTCATCCAAAATAGAAATAACACGGATCAAACCTTCGACAATATGAAGACGTTTTTCAGCTTTTTCCTTGTCAAATTTTGAACGAGCAACAATAATATCACGACGGTGGGCAATATAGCTAGATAAAATCTTTTGCAAGCCTACTTGACGTGGGGTGAAATTATCAATAGCCACCATGTTGAAATTGTAGTTGACCTGAAGATCCGTATATTTCAAAAGATAGTTAAGAATAGTTTGGCTGTCAGCATCCTTCTTAAGTTCAATAGCAATACGCAACCCAGTACGGTCAGACTCATCACGAACTTCTGCAATGCCTGGAACCTTGTTATTGACTCGAACATCATCGATTTTTTTAACAAGAACTGCCTTATTGACATCGTAAGGAATTTCAGTAACGATGATTTGTTCCTTGCCACCTTTGAGTTGTTCAATTTCAGTACGTGAGCGCACAACGACGCGGCCCTTACCAGTTTCGTAGGCCTTACGAATCTCATCCTTGCCCTGAATGATAGCCCCTGTTGGGAAATCTGGACCAGGCAAGAATTCCATCAATTTATCCAGTTTAGCAGATGGGTGATCAATCATGTAGACAACGGCATCGATGACCTCTGACAGATTATGCGGTGGAATATCTGTGGCATAACCAGCAGAAATCCCTGTAGCCCCATTAACCAAGAGGTTTGGAAAGGCGGCAGGTAATACGGTTGGTTCCTTCTCTGTATCATCAAAGTTCCAAGCCCAAGGAACGGTGTTTTTATCAATATCTTGAAGAAGGTAGCCAGCAATCTCTGACAAGCGCGCCTCTGTATAACGCATAGCCGCTGGTGGATCACCATCCATAGAACCGTTGTTACCGTGCATTTCAACTAAGATTTCACGATTCTTCCAGTCCTGGGACATACGCACCATGGCGTCATAAATGGAACTATCGCCATGTGGGTGAAAATTACCCATAATGTTACCCACCGACTTGGCAGATTTACGATAGCCCTTGTCATGGGTATTGCCATCCTTATTCATGGAATAAAGAATACGACGTTGAACGGGTTTCAAACCGTCACGAATGTCAGGAAGCGCACGCTCCTGAATAATGTATTTGGAGTAGCGTCCAAAACGCTCCCCCATGATGTCCTCAAGGGACATGTTTTGAATATTAGACATAAGATTTCTCTTTATTTTTTAGTTTAAGTAATGATTTGAAATAATGTGAAAGACAAATAGTAACTTTCCTACCTAACTGCCACGCTTCATAATGTCTTTCCTTGACTTTGCAACTGTAGAAGAATGGTTTTCACCTTCCTAATTTCTATTTCACCAACCACAAATTGAACGACTGTACTTATCACAATTAAAATGAAAAATACACAAGATAGTGTCAATGAAGTAGAAAGTTCCCCAAAGAATAAGATAAAGTTTAAGAGTGATAAACAAGTCATTAAAGAGGCGTTGATTACGAGAACAGTAGCTAGCGGTATACGAAACAATCTATAATGATAGATACTTTTGAAAAGTGATGTGATACTACACGCAACACTTAAAGGAGTAAAAACATACACATTATAGAAAGCAAATAACAAACCCGAATAGGTTCTATCTGAGAAGGGATTATCTATCAAAGATAGAAGGAAGGTTATCACAACTAGTATAGGCAGGGTTAAAAAGCGTGTTTTTATTGGTCTCTTTTTATAAACGCTTAAATAAGCTATTGCTCCCCCACAAACAGGAAAGACTACTTGAGAATAGTGAAGTAAAAAACTTAATACCTTAGATAACATAGGTCTACCTCACATTGTCTTTTCCTGACTCAACCATATAATCTTTATTTTTTTCGTTTTCCTTTCTCCCTATTATAGTTTGAGCAATACCACTTGCCGCTAGGAGGATAAAAATAAGGTACATGGATGAATTTGGGAGAAATTCCAAAGCCCCTTGTAAGAAAAGTAGGTTGAGGAAAGCCAGTAATGTGGCGAAAAAACTATTAATCGCTAATAAGATTGAATAATTGGTTTGAAAGCGTGTTAAATGTAGAAGACTCTTTATAAAAGCTATTAGTGAGAATGGTACATAAAACACTGAAAAGACCATCAGGTAGTAAAAAACAAATAATAAGCCTGAGTATGGACTACCCAAATAATAATAGAGGGGGTTATCCAGCACGAAGATTATGAGGGAGACTATAGATAAGAGAAAGAGGATCAAAAAGCGTGTTTTTATAGGACGTATACCATAAAAAAATAAGTATATAGCAGAAACAATAACCATAAGAATAATAGCCGGAATAGCTACATCTGCATGGTAAGCTAGGTAATCGATAACATTAAAATCCATTTTTCTACCTCCATTGATTTCTAGTCAATGACACTGCAAATAGTTAATAAACGATGTAGAAAATAATCAACTTGTTTCTTTATAATCCCAAGTTTCTATTGATTGTAAACGCTCTCCCTAGTTCTATCTTATTACATTCCCTTCTGGCCTGCAACCTAAAATGCGCCACTTTCTTCCAAGGTAAATTTAACGTTATCTTCAATCCATTGACGGCGTGGTGCTGCCTTATCTCCCATAAGAACAGAGACACGACGTTCGGCACGCGCTAGGTCGTCAATCGTCACTCGGATAAGGGTTCTTGTCTCTGGATCCATGGTTGTTTCCCAAAGCTGGTCAGCATTCATCTCACCAAGCCCCTTGTAACGTTGGAGAATAGCTCCACGACCAAATTTTTGACGAAGTTCCTCAAGTTCCCCATCCGTCCAAGCATATTCGACAACTTCCTTCTTGCCTTTCCCTTTAGACATCTTGTAAAGAGGAGGCAAAGCGATATAAACGTGTCCCGCTTCAACCAACGGACGCATATAACGATAGAAGAAAGTGAGCAAGAGGGTCTGGATGTGAGCCCCATCGGTATCGGCATCGGTCATGATGATAATCTTGTCGTAGTTAATATCGTCAAGGTTAAAATCAGCTCCAACACCTGCACCAATGGTGTAAATCATGGTATTGATCTCTTCATTTTTGAGAATGTCAGCCATTTTAGCTTTCTCAGTGTTTAGGACCTTACCTCGAAGAGGCAGGATAGCCTGGAATTTACGATCACGGCCTTGTTTGGCTGATCCACCGGCAGAATCCCCTTCGACTAGATAAAGTTCATTTTTCTTAGCATTTTTAGACTGGGCTGGCGTCAATTTTCCTGACAAAAGACCCTTGTCTTTTTTATTTTTCTTCCCGTTTCGACTGGCATCACGCGCTTTTCGGGCAGCTTCACGGGCATCACGAGCCTTGATAGCCTTACGCACCAAGTTAGAAGCTAAGTCCCCATTTTCCATAAGGAAGTAAGTCAAATGCTCTGAAACAATACTATCAACAATCGGACGAGCTAAAGGAGATCCCAGTTTGTCCTTGGTTTGTCCTTCAAACTGAAGGTGTTCTTCAGGAACCAAAAGCGAGATAACTGCTGATAATCCCTCACGGTAATCTGACCCTTCAAGGTTCTTATCCTTTTCTTTGAGAAGTCCCGTCTTACGCGCATAATCGTTAAGAGCCTTGGTAATGGCAGACTTGAAGCCTGTTTCGTGGGTGCCTCCGTCCTTAGTACGGACATTATTGACAAAGGAAAGGATATTGTCAGAGTAACCGTCATTATACTGAAGGGCTAATTCCAAGTGAAATTCTTGTTGATCTCCATCAATATAGATGACTGGTGTCAGCGTTTCCTTGTCCTCATTCAAGTAAGACACAAAGTCTTGAACCCCATTTTCATAGTGGAATTCTTCACGAACTTCTTCTTCGCCACGCAAGTCAGTCAATGTCATAGTGACATTCTTAAGAAGAAAGGCTGATTCTTTGAGACGCTCTGAGATAGTGTTAAATTTAAAGTCAGTTGTTGAAAAGATGCTCGCATCAGGCATAAAGGTAACTTTTGTACCTGTCTTAGACTTAGGCGCTTTACCAATCTTTTCAAGCCCTGTTACAGGGTGACCACCATTTTCAAAACGTTGGCGATAAACACTACCGTCACGGGTAATTTCTACCTCAAGCCAACTAGACAGCGCATTAACAACTGAGGAACCCACACCGTGAAGACCTCCAGAAGTCTTATAACCACCCTGTCCAAATTTACCACCAGCGTGGAGAACAGTGAAAATAACTTCAACTGTTGGTTTACCCATGGCATGCATACCTGTCGGCATCCCACGTCCAGAGTCAGAAACAGAAACGGAACCATCCTTATTTAGGGTAACAGCGATAACATCACCAAAACCAGAAAGAGCTTCATCGACCGCATTGTCGACAATCTCCCAAACGAGGTGGTGAAGTCCTGTTCCATCTGTTGAGCCAATGTACATTCCAGGGCGCTTGCGAACCGCATCCAACCCTTCTAGTACCTGAATGGCATCATCATTATAATTATTTACATTAATTTCTTTTTTAGCCAAGAGTGACCTCCAAAATTTTCATCCTTATTATTTTATAAGTTTTCAGAAGAATTTGCAAAAGAAATCAAGAAAGTCCAAAAGATATCTTAAGGCTGACTGACTTTGTCAATTACTAGGCTGTATGCTATAATTATCTCATGAAAATCTTATTGTTAATCCTAATCGCCTACTTGCTAGGTTCCATTCAGACCGGCCTCTGGATTGGGAAACTATTCTTCCATATCAATCTTCGTGAGCATGGCTCTGGAAATACTGGAACAACCAATACCTTTCGTGTTCTAGGTAAGACTGCTGGTACCATCACCTTCTTGGTGGATATGTTCAAGGGTACCTTGGCTGTTCTTCTTCCTATCTGGCTTGGTGTTACAGAGGTTTCACCTCTAGTCATTGGTTTCTTTGCCATTATCGGACATGTTTTTCCAATCTTTGCTGGATTTAAAGGTGGGAAGGCCGTTGCGACAAGTGCCGGGGTGCTTCTTGGTTTCGCCCCACTCTACTGTGTCTTCCTACTCTTGGTCTTTGCCCTAACACTCTATCTAACCAGCATGATCTCATTTTCTAGTGTCACTGCTGCAATTGTTGGACTGATTACCTTGGCTGTGTTTCCAGCCATCCACTTCTTGCTAGATGGCTATGACCTTATTTTCACTGGGGTCCTTACCATCATGGCTTTGATTATTATCTTCCGCCACACTGAAAATATGGGGCGAATCCGTAGGCATCAAGAAAACTTGGTACCTTTTGGACTTAATTTAACCAAACAAAATCCAAATAAATAATACAGATCTATCAACCACTAGCAAAAAGCTAGTGGTTTTCTTGTTCTCCTTATCAAACAATGCTTTCCAAGTCAAAGAATAAAGATCCGAAGTCTACACCTCGGATCTTTTTTAGGCTTAAGCTTTAAAGCTAACTCCATTTTCTTTCAATTTTTTAACTGTCGCAGGTCCGACACCCTTGAGGGCAAGAACTTCTTCTTCAGTCACAGTAGCAAAAGCCTCTGCTGAAGTCAAACCTTCATTGTAAAGAGTCTCTACAAGGTTTGAACGAAGGCCTTCAACTTCTGGAAGTTCTGCAAAAGCTTCAAGACTAAGGTCTTTAGCTGCTACTTCTTCCTTAGCAACTGTCTTAGTTTCAGCAACAGGTTGTGGTGCTACTGGTGGGACTGGTGGAACAGGCGCAACTGGTGGGACAGGGGCTTTAACATTATTGAAAAGTCCTTGTTTTTTCAAACGGTGTTTAAAAGCTTTCTTTTTATTTTTTACTTTAGCCATGTTTAGTATTCTCCTATTTTAATCGACGACACCTTTCCATAAAGTACTGTCGCCATTTTCTTTTTCATCCTCTATTAATAGTGACGTTCCCCGAACAAGCCATCTGGCATATCATGGAAACCTTTGCCAGCACGATAGTTGGCAAACTTGCCAATTAGGAAATTGTAAGCATCCAATTTGGCTTCATAACGGTAACTTGCATCACGTGCACGCTCATCGCCATCTTCTTCCCAGATTTTCTTGCTAGCGGCCAAGGCCGTTTCGTTTACTTTAACTTGGGTAACAACCCAGGCTTCGAAGTCTTTTAGAAATTCTTGTTCGTAGGTCATATTTTCCTCTTCATTTTAAAAACCAGCTTAACGCTGGCTTCATTTTCTACTAATAGTGTGTAGAGCTCATAGCCTTACAGTCTCCTATTATAACAAATAATTAGAAATTTGACTAGGTTCTAAACTCTGCATATAAGGCTTTAATGTCATTTGGACGTGTGCGGCAGCAACCACCTAAAATCTTAACCCCAAACTGATCATGCCAATCCTTGCTGTGTTCCACTAAGGTCAGAGCATCCTTATCCTTAGGTTTCCAAGTCTGCGTACTACCATCATAAACCTCACCTGAGTTGGGGTAAGTAATGAGGGCTTTTCCAGTATTTTTAAGAATAGCAAGAGCCTGATTATAGAGCAGAGGCGAACTACAGTTGATTCCTAGAGCCAAGATTTGGTCTGACTGGGAAACAAGCTGGGCAATCTCATCTAGAGAAGTCCCATCACTGATAGTGCCTGGTTCTTGGACTGTAAAACTGATATAAGCTTCTGCTTCTGGAAATTCTTCAGCCAGAAGTTCAATCAAAGCTTGTGCTTCCAGACGATTAGGAATGGTTTCCAAAGCCAACAAATCGACACCCTGATTTAGGAGAATTTGAATGCGAGGGCGATGAAACTCCTTAAGTTCCTTGATAGTTATCCGACCATAATCACCAGTGTACTCAGAACCATTGGCCAAATAGGCTGCGTAAGGACCGACATCACCAGAAATCAATGGATAAGGACGCTTAGCTTTCTCACTGTCATCCAAAGTTGCCCAGACCTTATCGCGTGCATTCTTTGCCAACTGAACTGTCAAGGCAATAATCTGCTCCGCTTCTTTCTCAGTAAGTCCAGCGTCTATCAAGCCTGGTAAGGTTGCCTGATAAGACGATGTGGTAATCAAATCAGACCCAGCAGCTACATAGGTTTCATGGATTTTTTGAATAACTTCTGGCTTGTCAAGCAGGTACTTGGCTGACCAGAGTTTCCCAGAAATATCATAACCCAAGCTCTCCATCTCTGTTCCCAGAGCCCCATGAAGAATGAGGGGAGATTTATTCTCTAAATAGTCTTTAAATATTGCCATGCAAGGCCTCCTTACCATTTCTTAAAACGAAGGTAGTGATAGATCATTTACACTAAAGACAAAAACTCGGATTTCTCCGAGCTCTTCTTACAATTCTGCCAAAATCGTATCCCATGCTTCATCATAACCGTCACGTGTGACAGATGAAAAGACGATGAAATGGTCATTTTTATCAAAATTGAGTTTTTTCTTAATGATAGATTCGTGCTTGTTCCATTTTCCGCGAGGAATCTTGTCAGCCTTAGTCGCCACAACGATAACTGGAATTTCATAATACTTAAGAAATTCATACATTTGAATATCGTCTTGAGTTGGTTCATGTCGGAGGTCAACCAAGCTAACAACCACACGAAGATTGTCTCGAGTCACGAGATACTCCTCAATCATTTTCCCCCATTTGGCACGTTCTTTTTTGGACACACGGGCATATCCGTAACCCGGCACATCCACAAAGCGTAGCTTGTCGTCAATATTGTAGAAATTAAGCAACTGAGTTTTTCCTGGTTTCCCAGAAGTACGTGCGAGGTTTTTACGACCAAGAAGTGTATTGATAAAGCTTGATTTACCAACATTCGAGCGTCCTGCTAAGGCAACCTCAGGGAGGTCATCTTGGGGATAGTGACTCTTATTTGCTGCACTGAGCAAAATCTCAGCATTGTGCGTATTTAGGACTTGTTCTTCAGCCATAGGTCCTCCTTACGCTGTTTCCAAAACTGGAGCAGCTGTACCGTCAACGGCTTCTTTGGTAATACGAACCTTAGTCACATCTTCCTGGCTAGGAATTTCAAACATGACATCCATCATGACTTCTTCAATGATAGAGCGAAGCCCACGCGCACCAGTCTTACGTTCAATCGCCTTACTTGCAATAGCTTCAAGAGCATCTTGGTCAAACTCAAGTTCAACCCCATCATAAGACAAAAGGGTTTGGTACTGTTTAACCAAGGCATTTCTAGGCTCTGTCAAGATACGAACCAAGTCGTCAACCGTTAACTGTTCAAGGGCCGCAAGGACTGGCAAACGTCCGATAAACTCAGGGATAAGACCGAATTTTTGGATATCTTCAGCCACAATTTCCTGCATGTATGATGAGTCATCATCAATCGCCTTATTATTTTGACCAAAACCAATGATTTTCTCACCAAGA
Organism: Streptococcus sp. 17.1; assembly: GCF_016648655.1. Taxonomy (NCBI): domain Bacteria; kingdom Bacillati; phylum Bacillota; class Bacilli; order Lactobacillales; family Streptococcaceae; genus Streptococcus; species Streptococcus sp. 17.1. The sequence continues at coordinate 53,383 of NZ_JACLQM010000009.1, read as the reverse complement.
CGTTGCTTAACGATATCTTCGATACCATCAAAAGCACCACCCACGATAAAGAGAATATTCTTCGTATCAATTTGAATCATCTCTTGGTTAGGGTGTTTACGACCACCTTGAGGTGGAACGCTGGCTACTGTTCCTTCAATAATCTTCAAGAGGGCTTGTTGAACCCCTTCACCAGAAACGTCACGAGTGATTGATACGTTTTCACCTTTTTTAGCAATCTTATCAATCTCGTCGACATAGATGATGCCACGTTCCGCACGTTCAATATTGAAGTCTGCCGCTTGGATCAGTTTGAGGAGGATATTTTCCACGTCCTCACCCACATAACCTGCCTCAGTCAATGATGTCGCATCCGCAATCGCGAAAGGAACATTCAAGCTACGAGCCAAGGTCTGAGCCAAGAAAGTCTTCCCTGAACCAGTCGGTCCAATCATGAGAATATTTGATTTTTGCAAATCAACATCATTGTCTTCACGACTTTCTGTGAAGTTGATACGTTTATAGTGGTTGTAAACAGCTACCGCCAAGGCACGTTTAGCACGGTCTTGCCCCACGACATAGTTGTTCAAAATATCCAAAAGTTCTTTTGGCTTTGGAGTTTCAGCCAAGTCAGCCAAAACTTCTTCTGCCATTTCCTCACGAATGATTTCTTGTGACAAGGCCACACATTCGTTACAGATAAAGACGCCATTCCCAGCGATAATTTTCTTTACTTCTTCTTGGTTTTTGCCACAAAATGAACAATAAACCATTTCTTCATTACGATTTCCAGCCATTTATTCCTCACTCTTTTCTAAAATAGGGTGCCATAGAAGGCGTGAATAGTATTGACAAGGTTGGTAAAAGCATTTAAAAAGAGAAAAACTGCTAACCCATAACGTTTCTTGCGAAAGGCAGGAATGGCAGAGAGTACACAAAGTACTCCCAATAATGCAGTAAATAACCCAAAAACACTACGTTGCATGAACCTAGTCTCCTTCTTTTTCATAGCGACTTATGCTAAAGTCGTAGGCATTTTTATCATCCTTGGCCACACGTTCGTGTGATACCACTTTAAATGCCGTCATATCTAGTTGTGGAAAATACGTATCTCCCTCTAAATCAGCCTCAATAGTTGTCTTGATGAATGCATCATAATGCCCATCAAAAGCCTTGTAGACACCAGCACCACCAGCAATATAGAGATCCTTATCTTGCTGTTCAAACCAAGCTAGGGCTTCCTCAACACTCGTAACAGTCGTTACACCCTCACAGTCGAAGTCCTTGTCTCGTGTCAAAATCAAGGTTTCACGTCCTGGTAGACAACGACGGTTCATGCCATCAAAGGTCACACGCCCCATGAGAATTGCTGAGCCCATGGTCGTTTTCTTGAAATGTGCCAGTTCAGCAGGCAAATGCCAAGGCATGGTGTGATTCTTCCCAATAACATGGTTATGAGCTTCCGCCCAAATAGCAATGAGTTGTTTAGACACAGTATTTCCTTTTCTTTTTAAGTTTACAATCCATTCTAACAAAAAAAGAGAAAAAGAGCTTGGAAAAACTTTGCCAGCTCTTTATGGGCTTAATTCATAAGCATTTATTAAATTGCTAAGTCAAATTTGAGTTGAGGTTTAACAGGATCATAGTCAACCAATTCGAAATCTTCTGGTTTGATATCGAAGAAATTAGTCCCATCAGGAACATTGAGGACCAAACGTGGTTGGCAATCAGATGGCTGACGTTTGAGAAGTTCTTCAGCTTGCTCAAATTGATTGTCATAGATATGGAGATTGTTGATGAAATAAAAGAATTTACCAACTTTCCAACCAAAGTGCTTGGCAATCATCATCTGAAGAGCCACATACTGCATGGCATTAATATGATGAGCCACCAACATATCGTTAGAACGTTGCGTCAAAGTGGCGTCCAAATAAATGCCCTCGCCCACACGGCGAACGTCAAACATAGTTTGGAAGGCACAAGGCTGAAGTCCTGCTGTCGCCTCGAAGGCCTCGTAATCCCAAAGGGAAATGACATTGCGACGGTTCCACGGATTAACCTCCAACTGTGCCAGCAAACGGTTAATGATATCGTGCTTCTTAACAACCGCTCCATAACGCTGACCGATTGAACGCTTGTCTCCATTATTGGCAGGCACGCCTTCAACTTCCCAGTCATTCCAATAGTGAACATTGTATTTGTCTTCAAGGACATCTAGGCTGTTTGTCTGGTCTTGATAAATCCAAAACACTTCTTTGATGGCAGATTTGATAGCGATAGGACGAAGAGTGGTAATTGGAAACTCTCCCTTGCTCAAGTCATATTCTGCAAAAGCTCCTGTGATGTATTTGGAATTAGCTGTGGTGCCATCCTTGTATTTAGGACGTGCTTGCTCCGACCAAACGCCTTCTTCCATGATTTTAGTGATATTTTCTTTAAAAATAGTGTCTGCTTTTGTCATGATTTACCTCTTTATTCTATTGAAAACAAAGTATTTTTTGAGACTTCCCTTAAGTGATTACGGACGTCTGCGAACTTCTTCGAAGTTCCAAGACTAATTTTTGAGCCTATGGTCTCAAAAATTCCGAGTGTCTGTAAACAAAACACTTTATTTACAGACACTTATCTCACAGCGGAAAGTCTCACTTAACGCTCGCAATGATTTCAATATATAACAACAATTTTACTTTTCTAACATAGCTAAAAAACAAGTAGGTTACCACTTCAATTTTACCCTATTCTGGTGTAAATGAGAAATATAAGCTATGGAATAGCAAAAGTAAGTCGTTTGAAATCCTTTAACCCTCATCAAAAAATGAGATATAACTAACTATCAAAGTTTTTTCAAGGCGAAAGCGCTCTTTTATGGTAAAATCACTATAGATTAGTATCTTTTGGATACTCTACAATGAAGAAAAAAGGAAACATCATATGTCTATTGGAATTGATAAGATTGGTTTTGCGACCAGTCAATATGTTCTAAACATGGCTGATCTCGCTCTTGCCCGTGGGGCTGAGCCTGAAAAATTCAGCAAGGGGCTGATGCTTGATGCAACCAGTATTACGCCGATTACAGAAGATATCGTGACGCTTGCCTCTGATGCGGCGGCTGATATCTTAAATGACGACGATAAAAAAGCTATCGATATGGTCATCGTGGCTACTGAGTCTTCTATCGACCAGTCCAAGGCTGCTGCTGTCTACGTTCACAGCCTCTTAGGTATTCAACCTTTTGCCCGTTCTTTTGAAATGAAGGAAGCTTGTTACGCTGCAACTGCTGGACTTAACTATGCTAAGTTGCATGTGGCAACTCACCCAGATAGCAAGGTGCTGGTTATCGCTAGTGATATTGCCCGCTATGGTGTCGGATCTTCTGGGGAGTCAACTCAGGGAGCTGGGGCTGTAGCTATGCTAGTCAGTCAGAATCCACGTATTTTGGAACTTGCTGATGATAATGTGGCACAAACTCGTGATGTCATGGACTTCTGGCGTCCAAACTACAGTTCAACGCCTTTTGTTCAAGGCATTTATTCAACTAAGCAGTACCTTGACAGTTTGAAGACAACTTGGGCAGCTTATCAAGAACGCCATCAGGCTGATTTTGCTGATTTTGCCGCTTTTTGTCTCCATCTTCCTTATCCTAAGCTAGCTCTTAAGGGACTTAACAAGATTATTCCAAAAGATTTGAATCCAGAGAATAAAGAGCGTCTGACAAACAACTTCGATGCTTCAATTACCTATAGTCGTCAAATTGGAAACATCTATACAGGGTCACTCTATCTTGGACTTCTGTCTTTGCTTGAACAGTCGCAAGACCTTAAAGCTGGAGATAAGATTGGCTTCTTCTCTTACGGTTCTGGGGCAGTCTCTGAGATTTTCTCAGGACGTCTGGTTGAAGGATACAAAGACCTGCTTCGTTCGGACCGCCTAGATACCTTCGCCAAACGTCAACAATTAAGCGTTACTAATTATGAAAAACTTTTCTATGAGGAGGCTCAGTTGGATGACACTGGTTCTACTCAATTCGCTGATTACCAAACCGGAGCTTTCCGTTTAGCTGAAATCTCTGAACACCAACGTATCTATAAAGGAAATTAATATGACAAAACTCTCTTGGACTGGTTTTTCCAAGAAGACACCGCAAGAACGTAAGGAGCATTTGAAAAAGAATGCTCTTTTGTCTCAGGAAAATCAAGATCTTCTGGATAAGGACCAACAACTTACCCTTGAAACAGCCAATCAAATGGCTGAAAATGTTATTGGTCGCTTTACACTACCCTTTGCCATTTGCCCAGATGTGTTGGTAGATGGTGTGACCTATCAGGTTCCCATGGTTACCGAGGAACCTTCAGTTGTGGCTGCTGCTTCCTACGCTAGCAAACTCATTAAGCGTTCTGGTGGTTTCACGACTACAATCCATGACCGTCAAATGATTGGCCAAGTTGCCCTCTTTGACGTTCCTGATAAGGTTGCTGCCTCAAGTAAAATTCAAGCAGCCAGTCAGGACCTTATAGAAATTGCCAAAGAGGCTCACCCTTCTATTGTTAAGCGTGGGGGTGGCCCTCGCAAGCTCTGGACTGAGACTAAAGGAGATTTCCTCATTGTCTATCTAGCCGTTGATACCCAAGAAGCCATGGGAGCCAATATGGTCAACACTATGATGGAGGCCCTGGTGCCAGAATTGGAAAACCTATCAGAAGGTCAAAGCCTTATGGCTATTCTCTCAAATCTAGCCACTGAGAGTCTTGTGACAACGACTTGTCGTCTTAGCACGCGCTTCCTCAGTCGAAATAAGGAAGAGGCACATGACCTGGCTAAGAAAATGGAGATGGCCAGCCAACTGGCTCAGGTGGACCCCTACCGAGCAGCTACCCATAATAAGGGAATTTTCAATGGTATCGATGCCCTAGTTATCGCAACTGGAAATGATTGGCGAGCAGTTGAGGCTGGTAGCCATGCCTATGCTAGCAAGGATGGTAGCTACTGTGGTCTATCCACATGGACTTATGATCAGGAAGCTAAGGAACTTGTTGGAGAATTAACCCTCCCCATACCAATCGCAACCCGTGGAGGTTCTATCGGACTTAACCCTAGTGCTTCTATCGCCCATGACTTGCTTAATCATCCAGATGCTAAAACACTAGCTAGTATCATCGTCTCTCTTGGTTTAGCACAAAATCTAGCTGCTCTCAAAGCTCTGACTTCAACAGGAATACAGGCAGGACATATGAAACTCCAAGCCAAATCCCTGGCCTTGTTAGCTGGGGCTAGTCCTGAAGAGATGCCTCAAGTTTTGGCTGAACTTCTCAAGGCCAAACATATGAACCAAGAAACTGCACAAGCAATTTTGGAGAAACTCAGAAACCATAAGTAGTGCATCAGAATCAATACACTCCGCCTTATCACATAAAAAATAAAGATGTTGGAAATATTATTTCAACATCTTTTTCATATCTTCCAAGTTCTGACTTGACTTGAATTTCTATAATGTTATAATCTAGTTATGAAAACTAGATAAAGAGGTTTTTATAATTTGACAACACAACAATACCCTCTCTGGGAAGAATTACCAGAGATTGAACTCTATTTGGATCAGGTTTTGCTCTATGTCAACCAGGTCACTCAAAGCACTCTGGGACCAAACGACAAGGGGCTAACCGCCTCTATGGTCAATAATTATGTCAAACACGGCCATGTCGCAAAACCCATCAAGAAAAAATATAATGCTGCTCAGGTAGCTAGACTTATTGTCATCACTAGTCTAAAGACCGTCTTTGAGATTTCTGAGATTGCTAAAACCTTAGAAATCCTACGAACAGATGCTGAAAGCCAAAAGAGCTACTACAATGACTTTGTAGCCTGTATGAATGGTCAGTTTCCTCAAGAAGCTCCACAAGTCATACTCTCAGCCTGTCAGACGCTTCAATGCTACCGAGCTACCCATCAACTTTTGAACGACCTTGAAGGAGGAAATAATGTCTAATACTGCTACTTTTAATACTTCTCCCAACCTCAAACTCAGTAAAAAACTTAGCTTTGGTGAGGAAGTGGCAAACAGCGTGACACACGCCGTCGGTGCTGTGGCCATGCTAGTCTTACTGCCAATTACTGCTGTTCATGCCAACAATGGCTACGGCATGACAGCTGCTGTCGGGATGTCTGTTTTCGTTATCAGCCTATTCCTCATGTTTTTGAGCTCAGCCATCTACCATGCTATGGATTACAATTCACCCCACAAGATGGTTTTAAGAATTATTGACCACAGCATGATTTATATCGCCATTGCTGGAAGCTACACCCCTGTTGCCCTCTCACTGGTTGGCGGATGGCTAGGCTATAGCATCATCATCCTCCAATGGGGAACAACAATTTTTGGTATTCTCTATAAAATCTTTGCTAAAAAAATCAATGAAAAGTTCTCCCTCTTCCTCTATCTGATGATGGGATGGTTAGTTATCTTCATTATTCCAGCTATCGTCACTAAGACAGGGCCAGCCTTTTGGGGACTCATGCTTGCTGGAGGATTGTCATACACGGTTGGTGCAGCTTTCTATGCTAAGAAAAAACCATACTTCCACATGATTTGGCACCTCTTCATCATGCTGGCTTCAGCGCTTCAATATCTGGGTATCGTCTACTTCATGCTTCCTTAAGCTAATACTAGACTTCTAGGTGTTATGGTATAATAAGGCATACGGAGGTAAATCATATGAAAAAAGAACTCAGACGAGATCCAAACAACAAAATCATTGCCGGTGTTTGTTCTGGTATCGCTAAATATCTTGACATCGACCCTGTCATTATTCGCCTCATTTGGGCTGCAGCGATTTTCTTATTCGGAACAGGCTTTCTTTTCTACATCATTTGCTGGATTATTATCCCAGAAGAAAGCAAGTGGTAAGTTATCATTGAATATACAAAAAAGGTTTGCCAATTGGTAAACCTTTTTTAGATTGAAGATAAAGTTTTGGGAATTTCTTTAGATAATATCAATCATTAGATGAACTTGTCCAGTGGATGATTTCAGGAATCTAGGAAGCTCCACTATGTATTATTCATATTAGCAAACAATAACCTTATTCCCGTGAAAGTAAGTCTTCATGGTCTCTAATCCACTTTTTTATTTGGTATAAAAGTGGTAAAAAATCTTTTCCCAAATCAGTTAAACCATAATAAACTGGAGAACCTGTACTAGCTTTTCCGTCACGACTAATGATATTAATTGACTCTAACTCACGAAGATTTTGAGCAAGAACTTTTCGAGATATAGTCTTCAACCTTCTTTCAAGTTCTGCAAAATGAAGTCTCTCATTTTCTAACGTTAAAATAATAAATATAGCCCATTTCCCTAACAAAGGTTGAGCAAGCTTGCGTAAATAGATTTCGTTTTTCATGTTACCTCTAGGTACCTTCTTTTTCTCATTATTGAAGTCTGTTACTATTGTACTACATTCGAAAGGAGCAAAGCATGGTATTTTTTAAAACAAGAGAATTCGAATTTGAAACACGACGTGTCATGTGGTACTGTCCAAATGGTGGAAGTGACTTTGCCGAGGTTGAAAATATTTGCCGACAAATCACAGATGGCAACTACGAATCTTGGTATCATGGCTGGAAAAATGGTGCTGAAAAACTATTAAAACGTAGTCAAAGATATTCCTCTAAAATTAGTCGAGGACATGCTTTTTTGCGAGCCAGTCGTTATTTCCAAGCCTCTGAATTTTTCCTTTCCCCTTTGGATAAAAGAAAAATAGACGTCTATCAACTATCAGTTAAATATTTTTATGAGGGACTAAATACGTTAGAAATTCCTTATCGTTTGGAAAACATTCCTTATGATGATATATCGTTACGTTCTCTTTATTTCACTCATAAGACAAAAACATGCAAAGGAACACTCTTTATCTGTGGTGGTTTCGATGCCTTGTTAGAAGAACTTTACTTTACAAATGTTGTTGCAGGAATCGAAGAAGGTTATGATGTCATCATTTTTGAGGGACCAGGTCAATCCTCTGTCCTTAGAGAACATCATCTTCCATTTATTCTTAATTGGGAAAAGGTTTGCCAAGTCGTAATTAATTACTACAAAAATCAAGTTTCTAAACCTTTCATCGGAATCGGTCTATCCTTGGGTGGTTTGCTAATGGCTCGCGCACAAGGAAATAAAAATGACTTATTTGATAGTATTGTTTTATATAATTATTTCCCAAGTGTACTAGAATCCTTCAAAAATAATATCCCTAGAATATTCCATCGTTTCATTGGTGATACAATGCCAAGTTTTGTTGAAAAGTTAGCTATGTTTTATATTCAAAGAAATAAGTTTTTAAATTGGCAGGTTGAACATGCAAAATGGAATTTTGGAGCATCCTCACTATCTTCTTTGATTAATCGCTGTAAGGAATTTAAGGAAGTAACAATTACGGGGCCCGTTCTCGTACTTTTAGCTGCCAATGATATGTATTACGATAAACAACTAGGTTTTAAGTATTTTGAATCCATACCCTCGAAAGAGAAAAAGTTAATTATTTTTGATAAAGAAAACTACTCAAGCGACCTTCACTGTCAGAATGGTTCTGCTTTTGATAGTAATGACGAAATCTTTGAATGGTTAAGTGAAATAGAGTTACCTTAATTTATAGATATATGTAAACAAAAAAGTGATACAGACCTAAATTTCTTACCATTTAGGTCTGTATCACTTTCTTTTTTTATTTTCTCAAGCGGAAAATCAAATAGCTGACATTAACAAGGAGTAAAACACTCCAAAGAATGAGAAAGGGAATATTTCCTCGGACAGCATTGTGCCAAATACCTAGGGCGTATAAGGCCATAAAGACTAGTGAGCCTAGAACTGCTGTTCCCTTATTGTTTTGTGGTTGTTTAGACATATGAACCTCCTTTGATTGCTTGTTCTGATCCGGTTTAAAGCCATAAACCAGAGCGAGAAAAAGTCTGGCTTGGCGTTTGACATCATTTGCCAAAGACCTATGAGACTGGGCATAGATGCCTTTTGGATTGTAGAAAGATTTATCAAACTGTTCAGGCGCTTGCTGTCCCCAACGTTTTTTCAATTTGTTGGGTGAACGAAAGCCCCTAGTCATTCGATTACGAAAATCAGGGTCATGTGGTTGGACCGGCTCCACATCCAGTTGCCAGTGGCGTTTGAAATTACCATAGTTAAAACTGGCACCATTAACCACCCCACTCTCAGTCACCTGCTCCGCATCGACCTCATTGAGAAAGTTTCCCTGACTATCCAGAATAAACTCAATCCGATTATAGAGAAGAATTTTTAGATTAACACTTGGCATCCCATCAGGATAAACCGCCTTGCCATCACAGATAGAAACCTTCTGGTGCAAACGTCCCTGATCAAACATGGTGAAAGGCTTCCATCTCAGATAGACAGCCAAAGCTTCTTTATCTGTCATCCCCGGCTTTTTATAATGCTTTCGCACATACTGGGCCTGTTGACTAGAAATCAGGTATCGTAGCTGATGGATTTGTCGCTCTATAGAAACATTCTTAGACAAACTATCATCAGGAAAAGCCAGATCTACCAATTTCACGACATCCTTCCAGAAGGAATCATGCGGTGCTAAGTCAGGATCAAAATAAGATAAAAGGTGTTGGGTTTCTTCAAGCTCTCCCGATAAATCCTCTGGCATCCCTATATAAGCTAACAATAGCTTTAGTACTTGCAATGGCTGGTAGTCCCTTTGCCAGTCCTCCCATAAGTTTCGAAAGGCTTTTGAACCAATGAGCATCACATCTCTCCTCGATAATATATGTAAATTTAATCAGTCGTCTTTTTGATGAACTCCTCTATCTTTGCTGCTACCTCTTTGGTCTGATAGTGATAAAGATAATGCGGAGAATCATAAAAAGTCACTTCGATATTTTTCTGGTCCTTTGTAAAGCTAGTCGCATAATGCCGCCAGTCCTCCTGGCTAAAACCAGTCCCTTCACCATTCGAGACCATCAGTAAGGTTGGAATTTGTGAATCAATGCTAGAAGTAACCTTTTTCGCATTTTCTTTAACAGACAGGCTCTCATTTAACATAGCCTTTGACAAAATTTGACGATAGGCTATCCGTTGATAGAGGCGGCGGTCATTACTACTTAGATTGGTATTAGGCACATATAAACGACTCGGTAAATACCTTAATAAGCCCAATTGACTTCCCCAACGAGCCATACGTAAGATCTGAGGGTGCATTGTTAAATGAGCGTAACTTTCTGGTAGGGCCCAATCTAAACCAATGATAGCTTTCACTTCACTAGGATATTTTTCCTGCCACAGAAGTGTCTCTAAGGAGGCCATCGAATGAGAGAGGATAATATAAGGACCTGAGACATGAGCCTTGGCTAGGGCTTGTCGTGTCTCTGAAAGAACCTCAGAAACATCTCGGGACTTAGACGTGTCCTCACTGTAACCATAGCCAGCCCTTTCTACAACGACTATTCTGTATCGCTTCGAAAGCCCATCATACAAGTCTTTAAAATCTAGAATAGGAGAGGCCGTTCCAGCACCAGATAGAAAAACTAGAGTTTGTGACCCCTCCCCCTTTACAAAAATGCTCATTTCATGACCATTGACAGACACCATCTGACCGATAGGTTTGAGAGAAACCTTCTCTCTTTGCAAGGCTAATCTGTGATAAGTAAAGCTAGCCAGTAACAAGAGCAGGACTGCTCCCAGCAGAAATAAAAGTCTTTTCCTAAAAACGTGCATGGTTTATCCTACTAAAAAGTCAGCTAGCTTAGCTAACCGACTTTCTGATTTATTCGGCATCTGGGCGTGATTTGCGAGCAATATCAGCAAGGATATTTTCTACAAATTCTGACACAGCTTCAGTGTGTGTTTGTTTTTGTCCATAGCGACGAACGTTAACAGTTCCGTCTTCCATTTCCTTATCACCAACAATCAATTGGTAAGGGATTTTTTGTGTTTGAGACGCACGAATCTTGTATTGCATTTTCTCGTTACGTTCATCCACTTCAACACGGATACCACGGTCACGAAGTTGTTTAGCAACTTCCCAAGCGTAATCTGTGTGGGCTTCATTTGAAACTGGAATAACAGTCACTTGTTGAGGTGCCAACCAAGTTGGGAAGGCTCCTTTATAGTTTTCAATAAGGATAGCTGTAAAGCGTTCCATTGTTGAAATAACCCCACGGTGAATCATAACTGGACGGTGTTCTTCCCCATCAGCTCCGATGTATTTTAGGTCAAAGCGTTCTGGAAGCAAGAAGTCCAATTGGATAGTAGAAAGTGTTTCTTCATTACCAAGGGCAGTCTTCACTTGGATATCAAGTTTTGGACCGTAGAAGGCAGCTTCACCTTCTGCTTCAAAGTAGTCGAGTTCCATGTCATCCATGGCTGATTTCAACATACTTTGAGCATTTTCCCACATTTCATCATTGTCAAAGTATTTGTGAGTATCTTTAGGGTCGCGGTATGACAAACGGAAACGATAGTCAGTCAAGTTGAAATCTTCGTAAACGTCGATAATCAATTGAAGCGTACGTTGGAACTCATCTTTGATTTGTTCAGGTGTTACGAAAGTATGACCGTCATTAAGTGACATTTCACGCACACGTTGAAGTCCTGTAAGAGCACCAGATTTTTCATAACGGTGCATCATACCAATTTCAGCGATACGGATAGGCAATTCGCGGTAAGAGTGCACATGGTGTTTGTAAACTTCGATGTGGTGAGGACAGTTCATTGGACGAAGGACAAAGGCTTCACCATCTCCCATATCCATTGTTGGGAACATATCTTCACGGTAGTGATCCCAGTGACCTGAAGTTTTGTATAGCTCAACTGAGGCAATTGGTGGAGTGTATACGTGTTGGTAGCCTGCTGCTACTTCCTTGTCCACGATGTAGCGTTCCAAGACACGACGAATTGTCGCACCGTTTGGCAACCAGAATGGAAGACCTTGACCAACCTCTTGAGAAATCATGAACAAATCAAGTTCTTTACCAAGTTTACGGTGGTCACGTTCTTTAGCTTCTTCAAGGCGTTTAAGGTAAGCCTTGAGATCTTTTTTATCGAACCAAGCTGTACCATAAATACGTTGCATCATAGCATTATCGCTATTTCCACGCCAGTAGGCACCTGCAACATTCAAAAGGTGGAAAACTTGGATACGACCAGTTGATGGCACGTGTGGGCCACGGCAAAGGTCAACGTATTCACCTTGACGGTAGATTGTCAAACCACCTTCGTCTTCTGAGTGTTCTTCAATCAATTCCAATTTATATGGGTCATTTTTGAAGATTTCACGCGCCTCGTCTTTAGTCACTTCTTCACGAATTGATGGGAAGTTTTCTTTAACGATTTTCTTCATTTCTTCTTCGATACGAGGAAGATCTTCGTTAGAAATTTGACCAGCTTCATTGTCAGTATCGTAGTAGAAACCATCTTCGATAGCTGGACCAACACCCAAGTGGATGTCTGGGAAGAGGCGACGAGCTGCTTGTGCAAACAAGTGGGCCGCTGAGTGACGCAAAATTGGAAGGGCATCTTCGTGATCAGGTGTCACGATTTCGATGCTTCCATCTTCAGTGATAGCACGTGTAGTATCAATCAATTTACCGTTGAATTTACCAGCAAGAGCTTTCCTAGCCAAAGAGTTGCTGATAGATTGTGCAATTTCAAAAGTTGTAACGCCAGATTCGAATTCACGAACAGCGCCATCTGGGAAAGTAATGTTAATCATAATTAAGATGTCAGAGCCCTAAAGGAAGAGCCCTTTCGTCCTTTCTATTTAATGTTTTTGTTGTAATAATTTGTTTCTAGAATGCTTTGCAATTCTGTCTTATGCCAACCAGCACCAATCATCATCTTGTTGATATTAAATTCTAATTCCCTACCATCAGTTAGGACGAAGCAAAGTTTGTAACCAATAAACAAACGTTTCTTAAACTGATATGACTTGATCATCTCTTCAGGCAGTGTAGCGATAATCTCCCCTAATTTTCCTAAAGGTGTAATAGAAATAATGAAAATCTCTGTTTCTGTAAAAACAATTAGGAAATAGGCATTGGCTGTTCCACCAAGTCTCTGGGTAGCATAGATAGCGTGCATAGTCTCAGCAAGACTAGCATCCACACCGTGGTCAATCAAGTAGGCCTTGATAGCTTCAAATTTGAACCCCATCATATTCTCCTTCAACTAAAAAGATAGTGCCACTTCATTCTAAACAGTCCTTTTTGTAATCAATAGAAAGAATATTTAGTCACAAAGTAAAGCTTTTCTATCTATACTAGACATTCTAAAAATTTCAAAGTATCCCGAACAACATAAAAAGCGACATCCTCAAAAGGACGTCGCAACGTGGTTCCACCTTAGTTCGTGTACGACAAAAAATGCGTCTGTCCTACACCTCTGATTGGCTCTAACGTGGCCACCGTTTTATGTTTGCATAAAAAATTTATCGAGTAGTCCCAATCATGTCCTCTGCGTGATTCCCAGCGACACACGCTCTCTGAAAGATTTCCCATGACTGATATGTCTCTATGCGTTATTATAGCATGAAACTGTAATTTTTCAAGCTAATTATCTTTTTTATTAATCAATTCTAAGATTTTATCTGACTAGGAAAATCTGATAGCTTTCCTAATCCAATAGTTTCGTGATATTTTTGATTTTCTTGACCTGTTTGGCTGATCCTTTAAGGATACGAACAGAACCATTAACAGGCAAGGTAATAGCCTTGGTTGGCAAGTAAGTCACCATACGCGTCAAGCGTTTCATGGTACTATCTTCACCATTCAAATCATTGTGGAAATCCTTAGAAATCGTGAGGTCCAAGTAATACTCATAGACACGTTTTCCAAAGTTTTCGGCAGAAATTTCATAGAGCTTCTCAGCCCACTTTGTCTCATCTTTTTCCGGCGTTGCTATAGCCGCTTCCAAAATTGCCCCAGCTAAATCATTATCATGATAATAAAGCGTTCCAAACATCTGGTCCGTAATCACATTATCCAAATAAGGATTTCCATGAGCAATAATCGGAGTACCGCTAGCCAAGGCTTCCAGATAGGTCAAGCCCTGAGTCTCACTGGTTGATGCCGAGATGAAGAAATTAGCAGCCTTATAGTAAAGAGCTGTTTCGCCAGGTGCAATCATACCTGTGAAAACCACCTTATCCAGAATACCAAGTTTCTTGGCTTGGGACTTCAGGTCTGGTAGGTAAGGGCCATCGCCAGCAACAACTAACCGAACCTTATCGTCTTCCTCTAAAACCGAAGGTAGAGCCGCCAGAACTGCTTGGATATTTTTCTCATAAGAGACACGAGACAAGCTCAACAACATGGTTTCATCCGAAGCAATACCAAGCTTGGCTCTCAAGTCCGCTACATCTTCTTCGGTAATCTCTGGACGCTGGAATTTTTCAAGTTCAATGCCTGTTGGAATGACCCGTTTTTCAGCAGCAATCTTGTACTTGAGTAAAAGGTCATAAACAATCTCGCTCGGACAGATAACCCCATCCAGATCGCTCATAAAGCCACGAACAATGTACTTAACCATACTTGGACGGATGACCATACCTTTGGCAATATAGCGGACATAGTCTTCATACTGAGTATGATAGGTGTGCACAACAGGAATCCTAAGTTCACGCGCAATGGCAATCCCTAGAAGCCCCAAGGAGAACTCTGTCTGCGTGTGAATAATATCAAGCTTGTACTGTTTTGCAATTTCTAGAGCCTTAGAAAAGCCACGATAAGCCACTCGGCGATCCTTAAAAGCAAAGAAAGGCACACTAGGAATACGGACAATCTGCCAGTCTTCATAGCGGTCAACATCTCTATCAGTCGTGGTAAAGATAAAGACTGTATGCCCCATTTTTTCCAACTGCGTCTTCAGTGTGCGAATACTGGTCGCAACACCTGATACCTGTGGAAAATAGGTATCTGTAAACAATCCGATACGCATTTAAATCTCCAATACTTCTTTGTAGGCTTCAACAAGTTTTTGGGCGACATCATCAATCGAGCGACTTTCCGCAACCTTGTAACCTTCTTCACGTTTGTCCACTTTACCATCGATAATATCTTGCAAGGCAACTACAAATTCGTCCACGTTATGCCCGAATGAAGCAGATTTGTCATCAACCCAGCCCTCATAAACAGGAATATCACGCAAAACCACATGTTGGTGACTGGCAAAGGCCTCTAGCACTACGATTCCTTCGGTTTCCTCATAGGACGGAAAAAAGAAGGCATTAGCACCACTCATAGCTCCCTGGAAGACAGCTCCCTTGAAGTAACCTGGGAAGCTGACATTATCAGGGTGCTTGCCATTGACAATGTCTCGAATCTTCTTAGGAATCAGCCATTTGCTGATACTCCCTAACCAAATGAAACGAACATGGGGCATCTTTTCAGCAACCTTGACGAAATCTTCAATTCCTTTTCGTTGGAAATAAAGACCCGCACAAATAACCACTGGCTGTCCTTCCTCGATACCAAAGTAGTCTCGGAAAACTTCTTCCTTACGTGTATCCTTACCGTATTTTTTCAGATCAATCCCATTTGAAACAGCAATGATTGGTGTGGTAACTCCGTAAGACTGAATCAATTTTTTGGAATACTCAGATGGTGTAATCACGTAATCGGCCTTTTGATACATGTGGGCCAAATATTTCCCAAAAAGTGGGGCCAAAAGGTTAGAACCGATGAATGAATTCTCAAAGTCTTCACGTGTCGAATGACCATGCATGATGACCTTCTTGCCACGGCGTTTTGCAGCATGCAACAACATCAAGCTACGTGGACCATAAGTATTAATATGAACGACATCGTAATCACCCAAGATGTCCGTTGTATAGGGAATCCCCGCCAAGTCCAAGGCATGCATCTGATGGTGGAGAGCCCGTCCGATTCCTGATTTTTCAAGAACCGATTTTCCTTCAAGATAAAGTAGAACTTTCATACTCCTCATTATAGCTTAATTTAGTAGAAATTTCATCCTGCAGTTGGCTTTATCTTGATTTCTCATTTAATGAGATAGGCATTCCAACACTAAAAAAGATCGAGCATTCTCGATCTTTTAGGTCATCATCTTAAACGTCTTTACGGCGACGATGGCTATATGCTACACCCATGACTGCTGCCATTTCTGCTGCCACACCGAGGGCAAGCAAGGCAGTATCGTTAGCTTGACCAGTCTCTGGAAGTTGAGGTCCTGATTTCTCAGAGGATTGAACTGGCTTAGCTGGTTTTGGCGTCACTGGTGGAGTAGGCGGTGTTGGTGGTGTCGGCGGAACCACTGGTGGTTTAGGTGGGACACTTGGTGGTGTCGGTGGTGTTGGCGGTGTAGGAGGTTTTGGAGGAATGTAACTATTGTTAAATTCTGTATCCAAAGGAAGAAGAACTGCTGCTACAAGCAGATTTTCCTTTTCACCCACAGTCTTGGTAACAGTCACCTGGAATTTAGCTACCATGTTATCATAAACCACATCGGCTTCATTGCCCTTGACTTCTTCAACAGTGTAGTAGTAAACACCTGGTTTGTCATAGACAATGTTTTCAAAACTAATGTTTCCTTTTGAATTATTGGTCACTGTTTGGATAACATTACCCTTGTCGTCCTTAAGAACGAAGCTAAATTCACCATCTTTGAGGTTACGGCCCGTAAGAACCTTGGTCAATTCGAATTTGGCCTTGGCTGGTTGCACTTCTTTAACATAGTTATTAAAGACAGTGTCTTTTGGATTAGCGACCGTTGATACCAAAGCATCGCCATCTCGGGTCACTGTAATCCAGACAGTCGCTTTCATACCATCATAAATGATATCTTCGTTAGTTCCCTTAACTTCTTCAACAGTATAAGTGTAAGTTCCTGCCTTATCAAAGTGAAGTTCACTAAATGCAACACGACCATCAGCTGTATTACCAACAGTTTCGACAATATGGCCTGCACTATCTTTGAGGACAAATTGGAACTCATTAGCAGTCAAAGTTTGGTTAACACCTGCCTTAGTCAATTCCTTACTGAACTGAATAGCAGCTTTAGCTGGAGTCACAAACTTGTTGTTAAAGATGGTGTCTTTTGGATTAACTACGGTTGAAACAAGAGCATCACCATCACGTGTTACCGTGATAGAAACAGCAGCTTTCATCGTATCATAGACAATTGCATCATCCTTACCTGCAAGTTCTTCAACAGTGTAGTTGTAGGTACCTACCTTATTAAAGGTCAACTCACTAAAGGCAACCTGACCGTCAGCTGTATTTCCAACAGTTTCAAGGACTTTTCCAAAACGGTCTTTAAGGACAAATTGGAATTGATCTGCTTTTAGATCTTGCTTAACACCTGCCTTGGTCAATTCCTTACCAAATGCAATTTTGGCCTTGGCTGGTGTTACTAATTTATTGTTAAAGATAACGTCTTCTGGATAGACAACCTTGGCAACCAATTTAACTTGGTTATCTACAGTTTCACGAACAACCTGAATAGTGATATTGGCTTCGAGTTTGTCGTATACCACATCTTCGTCATTTCCTGGAACTTCAGTCACACGATAATGATAGACGCCTGGCTTGCTAAGTGAGAGATCTGAAAAGACAATTTTACCCTTGGCATCATTAGTGGTTTCCCCTAACTCAACAGGATTGGCACCATCAGTCACATCAAGGAGTTTGAATGTAAACTCTTTATCTTTGAGGTCTCTACCGGTCAATTCCTTCTCAAGTTCAAGATTGAAATGAGCGAGGTTATCCCCGATGGCATCTCCACGACCTCCAACCAAGCGAATGGTTGACTTGTAAGAATCAGAAACAACATCGGCATGAAGCTTAATGCGGTTGACAGGGTTGGTTGCTTCTTCAACAGGTTGTGTCAAACGGGTTTGATACCAAACATAAACCATGCGGTCTAACTGATTAAGTTTAAGCTCAAAATGGGTGTCGTCATAAGAGAAACTCTTAATCAGGTCCATAGCTGATCCCTTGTCAATCCAAGGATCTGCCGAATCAATGTAGCGGAGTTGCAAAGAACCGTCCACAAATCGTTGATTGTCAGACCAAGTGTCAATCAATCTCAAGTTGTTAAGAACACGACGTGAGTAGTTAAGACGCATCTGCCAATTCAAAAGCGTAGGATCATTCTTGTCTTGACTACCCCACTTAGAAATAACCTCTTGACCTGGAGGAGGTGACTGCACTTTACCCACTGAAACATGAATGATACGTCCCTCAAAATCAAGAGTGAGATGTTCCCCTTCATCTACTTCTTCAGAATAAAGGGTATCCAACTCCAAACTCATGAGCTTATTGTTGGGATGTGTTTGGAAATAGTTATTAAAGGTCGTTGTGACACGATTCTTCTCAGGATCAATTTGAGCCAGACCTACAATTTGATTGTCTGGATTATAGACATTGATATCGTAGCTAGTACGGAAACGCAACTGCTCAGGCAAATTAAAAATGACCTGATCCCCTTCATTGATAGTCATATCATCAGGGAAAGGAATATTGTGGTAGACAACCTTGCTAGTAGCGTACTTACTATTTCCGTTCGGAAATTCTATTTCCACATCAGGATTTTGAACAGTGATTTCAGTTCCTGTCTTTGTCACCTTGACATCCGCTGGGATCGGACGACTTAGGTTGGTAACCTTAAGTCCGAAATTATCAGACGAAGCGGAACTCGTATTGTTTGCTGCAGCGAGGTCGCTAGCGCTAGCTTCTCGTGTTTCATTGACTGTAACAGGTTTCTCACTGAGCCCCTCACTAGTCTTATCTTGTGATGAACTTGTTTGCTCAGAGCTTGCAACCGTTTGCTCTTGAAGCGCAACTTCACTAGAAACAGCAGTTACTAAGATAGCACTGGTACTTTCTGCTTGAACGGTAGGTTCAGCTGTCACTTCTTGACTTGAGGCACTAGTGCTTGTCCTTTGGCCCCCACCATCAGACTCACTGGCTTCCTCAAGTACACTCGTCGCTGGTTGGCCTTTAGGCTCTTCAGCTTGATCTGCTTTGGCGGTACTTACACCAAAAACTGCAGACGAAAGTAAGACCGAAGCAACGCCCACCGTAAACTTACGGATTGAGAAACGCTGCCTCGAATCACCGAATCGGTTATTCATGATTCTATCCTCCCATTTTTACAAATCTTAACATTTTTGCAACCCTTTTCATTCTGAATTATACACTATTTTCAGAACTTTGCAAGATAATTATTTACCCCTTTGGAGGTTTTGTAAAGCTTTCTAAGATATCAATAGATAGTGAAATTTTCAAACCCTTATATTATAAGCTTTCTTTCGGAGTCTCTCTTTTAATATTGTTTTTCTTTCTCATTTTATTGACATAATTTTAATTAAATTTCCGTCTGAAAAATGCTAAAATTCAGATTTTTTCTTTAAAAAATGAGAAGGTTTTCTTATTTAAAAGCAGAAAAAAACTGCCATTCTTAAAGGAATAACAGTCGTCTTTAAATTTATTAAGAAAATGAGCATAAACACTCATTTAAAGTATTTTAGGCAAGCTCTTTGAGAAACTCCACTAAGATAGCAGCTGATTGTTTCCCCGCCTGAATAATGAATTCGTCAAAAGTAATATTAGCGTCATGGGCTGCTGTATCACTCATAGCACGAACAACGATGAAAGATTTCTTGACACTGTGTGCAGCTTGAGCAATTGCTGCTCCCTCCATCTCTACAGCCAAGACTTCTGGAAAATGCCCCTTAATAATATCAATCTTGTCTTGACCTGCAATGAAGCTATCACCAGTCGCAATAAGACCAATTTTAGAGTCGATAGAGGCTTGAGCCAAAACCTTTTCAAAAGTCTCTACAAAGCTAGGGTCACTTTCAAAGTAGAGTGGTTGCATAGACATTTGCCCATAGTCATAGCCAAATGCTGTCAAGTCAACATCGTGATAGGCCAATTTTGATGCCACAACGACATCTCCAATTTTAAGTCCAGGTGCTACTGCTCCTGCAGAACCAGTGTTAATGAGGGCATCAACGCCAAAGTGGTCTGCCAAAACAGCCACAGACATGGCTGACATAACCTTACCAACACCTGATTGCACCAAAACGACGTCGTGTTTTCCCAAGCGTCCTGTGTAGTAGGTATTGCCAAGAACAGTTTCTTCAACCTTATTTTCCAATTGCTCCACTAGAAGCACTAACTCCTGCTCCATGGCAGCGATAATTCCAATTTTCATATAGTTCCTTTTCAGCTTGTAATCTTGTCTGAATCAGTAGACAGAGCTATCTGACTCATAGACTTATTAGAAATAAAAGACAGCAATGAAGAGAATAATCAAGAGGACGACAACCCAAAAGAGGATGCGATTAAGCTTGTGTTGGAATTGATTGCGTTTAGCATTCTCAATCCGACGGCTCTTGTAAGCAGAGGGCTGATAATTAGCTTCATAGTCCTCATCATAGAACTCTTGATCATAGTCCTCATAATAAGGATGTTCCTCTAAATCGATTTCCCCACGCTTAGCCTGCTCAATGACATCGTCAGTCAAAAGTGGCTTACTCATAACTTATTTTCCTCCAAAATGAAGTGCATAGTATTGGAGAGCGATGATGGTTTTAGCATCTTGAATTGCACCTGAAGCTACGAGTTCCATACATTCCGCATAAGTCAACTCATAGATTTCAAGAAACTCATCTTCGTCAAGTGGGCGTGGATTTTCAACAGGCTTGAGGTTTGTAGCCACATAGAGCTTGATTTTTTCATTACAGAAACCAATGGCTGTGTAAAACTCATGAATCAATTTAAGTTCACCCTTATACTGAGTCTCCTCTTCAAGTTCACGCGCTGCTGCAGCCATCTCTTCACCAGCTTCACCGACTTCCAGTTTACCCGCAGGAATCTCGTAAGAAACTGCCTCAATAGCCTTGCGGTATTGCTTGACGATGATGATTTTTCCTTCTGGGGTAACCGCTAAAACAGCTACTGCTCCCTTGTGAAAGATGAGTTCACGACCAGCTGTCTTACCGTCTGGCAAGAGGACTTCGTCTACTGCAACTTCAAAAATATGTCCCTTAAATTTTGACTCACGTTTAAGTGTTTTTTCTTCAAACTCCATGACTTGACTCCTTTAATCTATGACCCCAATCTAAATCATCTCTCCAATAGAAGTAAGACTTAGATAGGCTTAAGCCTACTTATGTTGGCTTGGGTGGTGAGGTTTCTTAATGGCATAGCCTTCTTTATTGACCTGACGGCCACGTCCAATGGCTACGCTGTCCGCTGGCACATCATCTGTAATAGTTGAACCAGCTGCTGTGAGGGCGTTATCCCCAATTTCAAGCGGTGCAATCAAGGTTGAATTGCTTCCGATAAAGACGTTGTTAGCAATTTGGGTCTTGAATTTATGTTGACCATCATAGTTAACGGTAATTGTTCCAGCACCAAAGTTAACGTCAGAACCAACTTCCGCATTACCAATGTAGGTCAAGTGACCAGCCTTAGTATTTTCACCGATGGTAGAACCCTTAACCTCGACGAAGTTACCGATATGAACGCCTTCTTTGAGAATTGAATCCGGACGAACATGGGCAAATGGACCAACAGTAACACCTTCTTCAACCACTGAGTGCTCAATCATAGAGTTAGTGATAACAGTATTGGCACCGATAGTTGAATCAACAATATAAGTCCCATTGGTAAGCACTGACTCTGCACCGACTTTAGTTTGCCCTTTAAGCGTAACATTGGCTTCAATGACAACGTCTGGCTCAATTTCCACATCCACATCGATATAAGTAGCGTTTGGATTTTGGAAAGTAACACCATTAACCATGTGAGCTTGGTTGATGCGACGACGCATAACATCTTCTGCCGTAGCCAAGGCAACACGGTCGTTAACCCCGAGACTTTCTTCAAAGTCACGAAGAGTGAAGGCACCTACTTTTTCACCATTCTCACGGAAAATAGAAATAACATCAGTCAAATAGTATTCCCCTTGAGCGTTGTTAGTGTTGATATTTTTAAGTGCTTCGAAGAGACGTTTATTGTCAAAGACATAAGTCCCTGTATTGATTTCTTTGACCTGTTGTTCGAATTCGTTGGCATCTTTTTGCTCAACAATCTTAGTCACTTCGCCATTTTCGTTACGGATAATACGACCATAACCAAACGGATTGTCCGCAGTTGCAGTCAAGATAGTGGCAACATTTTTGTGATTAACATGGAAATCAATAAGGTTTTTAAGGCTTTCACCGGTAATCAAAGGCGTGTCACCGGCGATAACAAGCGTTTGCCCTTCAAGTCCAGCCAACTCTTCTTCAGCCATCATTACTGCGTGACCAGTCCCCAACTGCTCAGTTTGCATAGTGAAGGCAGATTGACCGTCCAAAACCTCACGAACAAGCTCAGCCTTGTGACCAATAACAGTAACGTTTTTAGCTGGTTCGATAGCTGAAACTGCACGGAAGACATGCTCAAGCATAGTGATGCCTGAAACCTTGTGCAATACTTTTGGAAGATCTGATTTCATGCGAGTTCCTTTACCCGCAGCAAGGATAATAGCGTAATTACTCATTTTCTTTTTCCTTCTTAAGATTTATTTGTGATGGTTTCCTTCGAGGCGGTCTTAGCCTTGAGCCCCAAATCTCAGGACCTCAACCTCCCACTGGGATAGCCTACGAAAGAAAGGGGCCTTGAAAACATAGTCTCTCATTTCTTAGAAAAGATGTCCTCATAACAGACGTTTTTTAGGGCCTCTGATTATCTATAATCGCCCTATTATACCATAAATGAAAAGGTTTTGGCAGAATGAAAGGTAATGAAAAAAGAGCTGACGCTCTTTTTCTAAGAATAGTTATCCTATAACCATTCTTTGTATTTCTTAATATAGATATGCTTCACAAAGGTAACACTAAGCATATACAAAGTAATGATGATAAACAAGAGAATGAAATAGAGACCGTTTAGATGGCTGAGTTTTAAGAGACTAGCCAATGGACTGTATGGAAGAGAAGTCACAAAGAAAGCAGCAAATAAGGTTGTCACAACAACTGATAGTGCTGGGTGACTTTGAATAAATGGTAGTTTTGGTGAACGTAACATGTGGATAACCATGGTTTGAGACCACATAGATTCGATAAACCAACCTGTTTGGAAAATAATGATAAAGGCTGCTGCTTCTGGTGAACCATGAACATAGCCATGCCCCAAAATCATTGGCACAATGATGAAATAGAGCAAGATATATGTCAAAATATCAAATACGGACGAAATAGGTCCTATCCAAGCCATGAAACGCATGATTGATTTGGCTTCCCAGATATGTGGCTCTTTAAGAAATTCCTTGTCCACATTGTCAAATGGAAGGGCGATACAAGAGATATCATAGACAAGATTTAGGACAATCAAATGCACAGGTGCCATTGGTAGGAATGGTAAGAAAATGCTGGCAAAGAGGAGAGAAAAGATATTCCCGAAATTTGAAGAAACGGTCATCTTGATATATTTGGTCATATTAGCATAGACCTTCCGTCCTTCAACCAAACCTTTTTCCAAGACCATTAAATCCTTATCAAGCAAGATAACATCTGCAGTTTCTTTGGCGATATCAACAGCTGTATCCACAGAAATCCCCACATCTGACACCTTCATGGATGGGGCATCGTTGATACCATCACCCATATAGCCTACCTTATGCCCATTTTCCTTAAGGCTTAGGATAATTCGTGCCTTTTGGTCTGGGGATAACTTAGCAAAGACTGTTGTCGTTTCCACAGCCTTAGCCAAATCTTGATCTGACATGGTATCAAGATCACTTCCAAGTAGAATGTGCGTCACATCTAGACCAACTTTTTCACAGACAGCCTGTGTCACCTTATCATTGTCTCCAGTCAAAATTTTTGTGGTCACACCATATTCCGCCAAAGCCTTGATAGCAGGTGCTGCTGATGGTTTTGGTGGGTCAAGGAAGGCAAGATATCCCGTCAAAATCATATCACTTTCATCTTCGACACTAAAGACGTCATTTTCATTAAGCTGTGATTTGTAGCTAACACCGAGAACACGCAAACCTTGTTCATTCAACTGTGCAACTTCCGCAAGGACTTCCTCACGAACATCGTCAGTCAATGGGATAATGTCTCCCTTGTATTCCACATAGTTAGAAACAGAGAGCATTTCTTCAAGGGCACCTTTTGTCACCATGCTAACAAATCCATCAGTGTCTTGAACAATGACACTCATGCGACGACGTTCAAAATCAAAAGGTAGCTCATCAATCTTGTGGAAGGTCTGGTCAAGGTCACGAACGATGTCATGTTTCTTAGCTTCTCTTTCAGTTCGGCTAATAATGGCACGGTCCATAAGATTTTTTAAGCCAGTTTGGAAATAAGAATTAAGATAGGCTCTCCGAAGTACTGATAGGTCAAGGTCACCATGGATATCAAGAGGGTACTCAAGAACGATTTCATCCTGAGTCAGGGTTCCTGTCTTATCCGTACAAAGGATGTCGATAGCCCCTAGGTCTTGAATAGCATTAAGTTTTTTGATGACCACCTTTTCCTTGGCCATAATAATAGAACCCTTGGCAAGACTGGCTGTGATAATCATCGGCAACATTTCTGGGGTCAAACCGACTCCCACACTAAGGGCAAAGACGCCGGCTTCAAGCCAGTCCCCATCTGTTAAACCGTTAATCACAAAAACAACAGGAACCATAACTAACATGAGTCGAATCAAGAGCCAAGAAATGGAATTCATCTCACGTTCAAATGAAGTTGGTTCGTCATAAGTATTGATGGTCTGCTCAATTGCTCCCATCATGGTTTCATCACCAACAACTAAAACCAAGGCAGTTGCACGACCAGAGATAACATTAGTTCCCATGAAAGCAAGGCTCTCACTTTCAAGCAGGCTCTCTAGATTTTGACCATCTGCTTTAGCCAGACAAGCTTTTTCCACAGCATCGCTTTCACCTGTCAAGCCAGACTGTTGAACAAAGAAATCACGAGAATCTAGTAAGACCACATCAGCCGGAATCATATCTCCCGCACTTAGTTTGACCACATCTCCAACCACAATTTCATCAATTGGGATTTCTTGCTCACTGCCATCTCGAAGTATTGTTGCTGTATTGACAATCATGCGAGACAAATTACTGGCAGCCTTGTCGCTACGAAGTTCTTGAATAAAACGGATACCACCAGATATCAAAACTAGAGTGACAATGATGATAGAAGTCGTTGGGTCTTCTTCACCCGGTTTAGCAAGCCAGACATTGGTGATAAAGGAAACCAGAGCAATGACTAAGAGAATAACAGTAAAGGGATTGATGAT
This sequence comes from Streptococcus sp. 17.1, assembly GCF_016648655.1. NCBI lineage: Bacteria > Bacillati > Bacillota > Bacilli > Lactobacillales > Streptococcaceae > Streptococcus > Streptococcus sp. 17.1. Next base: position 28,111 of record NZ_JACLQM010000009.1, on the reverse strand, counting down.
AGATTCATAAATCTTTTTGATGATAGAATCCTCTTGTCCTTTAGTTATGACATTTTCCCCATAAAGGTCACGGTTTTCTTCTACTTGGTCTTCCTTCAAGCCATCCAAATGAGTCTTGTAGCGAGTAAGGGTTGTTTCAAGTGGCTCTTGAAGAGCAGCAATAAGTCTTTCTTTATTTGTTGACATTGGAATCTCCTTATTTAATCAGGAGCCAATCACTTATGGAGTCCCTAAGACACTAATCAGCGATTGACTGGTTAGGTGCGGTTCGGGGTGATCGTCGATTAGTCTCATAGGTTTCTCCTTTCATTTTTTTACATAGTGGGTGGACCTCAGACAAAAGAAAAGAGTCCTACCCATATACAGGTAAGACTCTATAAACTCGAGGTTGATTTTTTAATAGATTCTGTCAAAAAATGGACCGTTCAAGCTTTAGCTCCGCAAGGCGATGAAATGAGCTTAGTCTTGACCTTGGCGATCAGGACTGTTGACCAACGAGTAGTGTCTCCACTGCTTTGCGGTAGTCATCCGTATCCTTGTGGTAGCCTCACCTACCGTATTTCACTGAAAATAATACTCCTAAGGCGGTAACTTGTCAAGGGGAAAAGTTACTTTTTTGCTTGAGTGGGTAATAAAAAAAGAGCTTCCGCTCTTTTTTGTAAGATATTCTTTTGTAAAATGGATTTTTTTAGACTTTCCTTAAGTGAGTAGGGACGTCAGCGAACTTCTTCGAAGCTCCATGACTAATTTTTGAGCCCCTTCACTTTTTAATTTCTAGGCTCAGGCTAAAACAGTTCCCCAAACTGTTTTACTCTCAAAAATTCCGAGTTCTAGAAATACTTGTATTTCTAGAACTTTTCTCACAGCGAAAAGTCTCGTTAAGTGCTCGCTAGAAACAAATCAAATCAAGAATGTTATTATTTATCCTTGACCGGTGTTAAAATGATGTCTCCATAATATCATCGCCTAGAGAAATTGTTTTATCATCTTTAAAAATTAAAAAAGAGCACTTGGATCTTTCCTACTTTCTTTGCTTGATATAAGTCCCTTGTAGCTTACCATGTAAGATGTAATCCACAGATTTGAGCTCATCAACAGTTCGACAATCAAGGGTACACATGATGAGACGAAGGTCGTCCTTCCAGCCATTAACGATAGCTACAACCTTATCCACAGGGTAACGTTCCACCAATTCAAGAACTGTTCGCGAGAGGCCAACGCCTTTTGCTCCAAGGACCAAGCATTTGACCATATCAAGTGGGTTTCGCACGCCACCTGAGGCTAGGATTTCCACAGCTTCACGAAGGTCTTGGGCTTGCAAGAGGGTCTGAACGGTGCTTTGTCCCCAGTCATTGAGGTAATCTCGGTTACCGCCTCTACTATTTTCAATATAGGCGAAGCTAGTCCCACCACGACCTGAGATATCCACAGTTTTGATGCCCTGAGACATGGCGTAACGAATGGTTTCCACATCCATACCAAAGCCGACCTCCTTAAGCACAAGAGGAACCTCTATTTTCTGTGCATAAGCCGCCACATTTTCCTTCCAGGTATGGAAAATACGCTCTCCCTCAGGCATGAGAAGCTCCTGCATAAGATTAACATGGAGCTGTAAAAAGACTGGGTTCATAGCTTCCACCGTCTTAATGCCCAGGTCCACAGACTTATCCACACCGATATTAGTTGCTAGGTCTAAGTCTGGAAACTCTTGGCGATAGTCAAAGGATTCTGGTGCTTCCCCCTTTAGAGCAGCACTGTAGGAACCCGTCACCATGAGAATACCTGTTCGACTGGCCACCTCAGCTAGTTTTCGATTGACAGCCCCACCCTTGGCAGAACCACCTGTCATGGCATTGATATAAAAGGGAAAATTCCAATCTCGTCCCGCAAAATGTGTGGACAAGTCAATCTGATCTAAATCATAAGTCGGTAGAGACTTGTGGATAAGTTCCATATCGTCAAAACTATTGTAGGGCGACTGGTACTTAAGGGCATAACGGATGTGATCGTCTTTACGATTTGTCATAGGTTATTTCTTTACTTTCTTGCGTGATAATGTCTACTTAGCTGACCCCTAAACCTCATACAAAAGCTCTATATCTTCCTGCTGCCAGCGATTAACTAGGCTATCTCGGCTAGCTTGGTCAAAGGCAAAGGCAATACCACAGTCACCACCACCTGCTCCAGAAGACTTAGCAATGGCATCTAGGCCTTGCTCAGCTTCTTTGAGTTTTTTCAGCTTGGCCACATAAATATCTGGACTAACTGATTCCAACTGGTCACTGACAGTTTGAAGGCTGCTCTTAAGTAAATTCTTATTTCCTGTTTCCAGTGCCTTGAGGGCATCTTGGACGGCAACTTCTGTTTCACTTAAATACTTGCTTGATATGCGAGATTTAGCCATTTTAACCATATCTTTTGAAATAGCAGCTTGCTTGGTCCACCCCACCAAAAAGTGAGCTTTGAGAACTGGCACTACAGGACTGATACGATAGCCCCAGTCTTTTTCCAAAAGCTCTGTTAGAGTTATTTGGTCTATAAGCTCTGCTATTTTTTCACGGTCAAAGGAACGATAGGAAATCAAATCCTCGTATACGATACAAGCTAAATCTCCCATAGAACCATTATCTCCCTGCTTGAGGAGGGTGTAACTAGCTAGCTTAAAGAGAATGTCTTTGGATAAGTCTTTCTGAAGGGCTGCTGCCAAGGCCTTGAGGGTCAATACCACAACAGAACCCGAAGAACCGATACCAAATTTAACCCCATCTCGTTCCAACTTTCCAGTGATGGAAAGGTCCAGAGCGGGTAACTTCTCACCACAAAAGGCCTCAAAAGTATTCAAAGACTCTTGAATGAGGGCGTAATTTGCGGCTGGCTCACGACTAACACTATAGTCAAACATGTCTGAGGACAACTGGGTAGTTTGTGCTTCCTTGACCTCTGCTGACATGAAAATGGGAATAAATTGGATTAGGGCTGTCTGCCCAGCTGTTAAGACTGAGTATTCTCCAGCAATGTAGAGTTTCCCACCTGTTTTTACTGTGACCTGATTGACCGACTGCTTAGTCATCTGGCAACTCCTTGGTGCGTGAAACGATGACCTGATAGTCCTTACGGAAATGGTCTGCTAGGCGGTCCAGGTCTTCTTCCAGACAAAGCACCTTAACATTTGGTCCTGCATCCATTGTGAAATAACATTGCTCACCAGAAGCACGGAGAGCCTTAACCTTGTCCATAGCCTGATAAGAGGCTTCCGTTAGATAAGAAAATGGTGGGTTAGCCGTACTTGTTGTTTGGTGCATACGAAGAGCATTAGCTTCAGTGAGCTCACCGACTGCTTGGAAATCATTATCCTTGAGGTAGTCTAACATAGCCTTGTAATCCTGCTCAGACTGTTTAATCCACTCTGGGAAAGAGGTCGATGTTTCGGTGCACAATTTCATACCGTCCCGGCTTGATACGGGTTTCTTTTGATCTGTCAAAACCAGCATAATCATGGCCAATTTAAGTTCTGTTTCAACCGGGTAAACCTCACCACTATCCTTGTCCCAGGCTGCCAATGGTCCAAAGAAAGAACGTGATGATGAGCCTGAAGCAAACTTGGCAATTTGGGCTAATTCAGACTGCGTTTTTCCGACTTGGAAGAGCTCGTTAGCTGCTTTAACTAGGGCAGAAAGTCCTGAGGAACTTGAGGATAGACCCGCTGCTGTTGGCATGTTGTTCCAAGTTTCAATCTTGACATGTTGGTTTGGATTAGTACGGAAGAGATCTAAAACCTTGCTGGCCTTGGTTGTTTCTTTTTCCCCTTGGAGCTCATCATCGATATACATGACATCACCAGTCGCATCCTCAGTCAGAAAAGATAACTTGGTTTCCGTATACATATTTTCCAAAGTCAGTGAGATACTACTGGTTGAAGGAATCATACGCTCCGCATCCGCCTTACCCCAGTATTTGACAATAGCAATATTTGCGTACGATTTGACGCTTACAGGCTTTCTATCCACGTGTTTACGGCTCCTTTTTCTTGAAGTTTTTTAGCAATCGTTCGGGCTTGGTCTTTAGTACTTGTCAGGGCAATAATACAGCCACCAAGTCCTCCGCCTGACATCTTGGCTCCCAGTGCACCATGCTCCAGAGCAGTTGCTACTAGAAGATCCGACAAATCACAAGACACCCCTAAAGATTTAAGGTGATTATGGGCTTGAGACATGAGCTGACCAAGAAGCTTTTGATCCTTGGCTTTGAGGGCACGTTCTGCCTTCTTACTTAATTCGCCCAGTTGGTTGAGATCTGACAAGGCATCTAAACCAATGGCTTCAACCTTTTCCACGGCCTCACGGGTATTTCCATGGATACCCGTATCAGCAATGACCAGATAGGCACCTAAATTGACCTCGATTTCCTTGAAACCGATATTACGCGTAAAGCTAATGGCTTGGTCACTCAAGCAGGTCTTTGCATCTAAACCACTAGGTTTACTATGGGCAATGGTCTCCGCCTGATGAACTAGCATTTCCAAGGTCTCCTGGCTAAGCTCCTGATCAAAATAATCAAAGACCGCTCGAATTGCCGCAATGGCTACAGCCGCAGACGACCCCATGCCACGCTTTTCAGGGACACTAGACTTAATAGCATAGCTGATAGGCTGATTCTTGATTTCCAGATAATTAAGCGCTGAAAAAATCGCTGTCGTCAAGGGATCTTGAGCTTTGAGCGTCAAAGGAGTCTCAGCCGCCTGAATCTGACAGACAACCTCAATATCCTTAAGAGGGAGGGCAAGGGCAGGATGACCATAAACAACCGAGTGCTCCCCCATCAAAATAATCTTACTGTGAGCCTTGCCCACTCCTACTTTCTTAGTCATAAATTACACACACTCACAGACGAATTTGCAGGCGAGTGTCTTTCTAGATTTTTCATACAGATTCTAGTGGTGACTCAAGGTCAATCATGCATTCAAAGAGACAAAGAGCACCAATCTAAAGAATTTTCTTATAGCACTTCTATCTTATCATCAAAGCGCAAAAAAAGCGACATCTAACCTAGAGTGTCGCTTTGTATTAGAGATCTGGTCTTATTTTGATATTTCTATCTTAAACTAGTACAATACCAATGAGGTTTTAAAATGATTGATGTCAAAAAACTAATTAAACAGAACTCCGAACTAATGGCACTATTAAAGATTATCCACTCTTTTCAACTAAATGACTGTTGGCTTTGTGCTGGAACTATACGCAATTATATTTGGGACTACTTAAGTACTGGAAATACATCTTCTAATATAAATTTTTCAGATATAGATGTCATCTTCTTTGATAAAGATATATCATATGAACAAACTCTTGAAATAGAAAATCAAATAAAGAGAAGACATCCTGAATACAATTGGGAAATAAAAAATCAGTTTTATATGAATATACATAGCCCTAATACTGAAAAGTATATTAGCTCTACAGATGCTGTTTTAAAATTTCCCGAAAAATGTACTGCCATAGCCGCTAGACTAAATGACAATCAGGAACTAGAGGTTTTTATTCCCTTTGGAATAGACGATTTAGTTAACTTCAGAGTCTCTCCCACACCACATTACTTTTCAGATAAAGAACGACAAACTGTCTATAACGAGAGAGTAAAGAAGAAAAATTGGAATACAATATGGCCAAACATTTCTATAGAATTTATCGAATAGATTAAACTATGATTTGAGATTTACTTTTTACAAGACTTTCCGCTGTGAGAAAAGTTTCAGAAACTCGGAATTTTTGAGAGTAAAACAGTTCGGGGAACTGTTTTAGCCTGAGCCTAGAAATTAAAAAGTGAAGGGGCTCAAAAATTAGTCATGGAACTTCGAAGAAGGTCGCTGACGACCGTACTCACCTAAGGAAAGCCTTAAAAAACTTTTCTTCTACGTTAAAAAAGAGCCTCTCGGCTCTTTTCATTTTAAATCGCAAACAAATCATTTAGGTTCTCAGCCATAGTTGGGTGAGTAAAGATTTGTTTAGCCAAATCTGTGTATGGGATACCATGGTTCATCGCTAAGGCAATCAAATTAATAATTTCATGAGATTCTTGACCAAAGAGGGTTACACCCAAGATTTCCTTAGTTTCAGGATTTACCACAGCTTTGAAGGCACCACGCAAATCACCGTTAACATGACCACGAGGCATACCAGCAACTGGAAGTTCCTTGACAGCAACCGGTCCACCTGCTGCTCTGGCTTGGTCTTCAGTAAGACCAACTTGTGCCAAAGGTGGGTTGAGGAACATAGCAGTTGGAACAGCTCCACGTGTTTCAAGGTTATAGCTGCCATCACCAGTTAGGTAATTAAAGACAATACGGAAATCGTCTAGTGAGATATAGGTAAATTGAAGACCACCATTAACATCACCAACTGCAAAGACACCAGGAACACTTGTTTCCAAATGTTTATTGACCTGGATACCACCGCGCTCAGTCAAGGCGATATCAGTATTTTCCAAGTGAAGAGGTTCGATATTAGCCTTGCGTCCTGTCGCATAGAGGAGTGCATCAAAACGGAACTCGCCTTTGTCAGTAACAACGACAACTTCATCACCGTCATTTTTCACTTCGGAAGTTTTAACACCTTGCTCAAAGACAATGCCGTCCTCTTCCATGTATTCCTTGGCCAACTTAGCAATAGATGGCTCCACACGTGGCAAGAAGCTAGTCGCTGCATCCAAGACAGTCACTTGACTTCCCAAACGGTTATAAAGGCCAGCAAATTCAAGACCGATATTACCACCACCTAAGACACCTAAACGTTTTGGTAAGGCTTTAAGGGTTTGAATACCAGTTGAATCGTAAACATGCTTAGTTGTTGTCAAGCCAGGAATAGGCAAGACATTAGACACGGCACCTGTATTGATGACAATAGTCTCAGCTGTTAGCTCTTGGCGGTCATCACCAGCCACTACTTCAATAACCTTATTTGACACAAAATGTGCCTCTGCATCAATGACATCAACGCCATTGTCTGCCAACATTTTATAATTCTTAGCATTAAGACGACCAGTCACTGCACCACGTTCTTTCATGGTATCGTCAAATGACCAGCCCTTCTCAGCCGCAACAATCATAGTCTTAGTTGGGATACAAGCAATATTAATGCAAGTACCACCATACATCGCTTTACTGCGCTCGATGACAGCAACTTTCTTACCAGCTGCATTCATCTTAGCAGCCAGAGTTTTACCGGCTTTACCGAAACCGATAACAATCAAATCATAGTTTAACATTTCTGTATCCTCCTATCTATTGCCATTCTATCATTTAATTTTTCAGACTGCACATATCTGATCCGTAAATCAAAAAGGGGAAGTTTAGTAACCTCCCCCTAGTTCAATATAGAAGCTAAACTGTAAGACTTTAAAATAGTCTAGCTAGAAATAACTACTTTTTAGACTCACCCCATTTTCCTAATCACATAGAGGGAAACGAATCATAAAGCTACTCCCAACATCTTCTTTAGACTGAATATCAAGTTCTGCCCGGTGTAACTCTGCAATATCTTTGACAAAGGATAAACCTAACCCAACACCACTATTGAGCGATTTGTTTCGAGAATCTTCGACCTGATAAAAACGGTCCCAGATTTTATTGAGCTGGTCTTCTGAGATACCAATACCATCATCTGCCACTTTTAAAAGAGCCTGATTGTCCACCCTTTCAAGAGTAATGGAAATACTAGTACGAGTAAATTTCATAGCATTACTCAGCAGATTATCTAGCATTCGGATGACAAGTAACTTCTCACCCTTTATCCATAAATTGGGTTCAATAGCTACTTTAAAATCAATAGCTGATTCTGCCCACTTTCTTTCTTGTGCCTGGCAATATTCTGATATCAGGCTTGACAACGATAATCTTTCTAAATCATTCCAATTAAGCTTCTGAGTTTTAGACAACTCCAAAATTTGCTCCGTCATATTTTTCATTAATTTCGCCTGACGGTTTATGATAGTATGGGATTCTTTGGATTCTTCCAGACTATCAGCATATTTCGAACCAAACTCACTTTCAGACAAGATGACAGAAAGTGGTGTTCTAAGTTCATGAGAAACATTTTGATTAAACCGCTTTTCTTTCTCAAAAGTCGACTGGACCGATGATATCATGTCATTAAAAACTTTGGTCAATCGTGTCGTTTCAACATAAGACAGCTTATAAGAAGAGGAAACACGTTTAGTGTAGTCTCTACTTTCTGTAATCTCTTCCGCCATCTGAGTCACATCTTTAATTGGCACAAATGCACGTTTTAAAATTCGACGTCCTACCCATGCCATACCAAGAATTGAAATGGGAGCAAGAATAGCTATCGAAATTAAAAACAAGGTTAATTCCTTACTCAGTCCAGATGCGGTTCGCACACCACGAATCCACTTTCCTTTCTTGGCATTATAAACATCGTAATAATAATAGTTCATTTGTGAACTGCTATAGGTAGATAATTTACCAGACTTAAAGGAAGCATTCGCATCAAAATCACTTGGGAGTGCCCCTTTTTCAAACTCCTTATTTTGATTGTAGAGTGCAAAATAGATACCATCATCAAAGGATTCAAAATCATCAAGATCCGTAGACAATTCTACCGTTTCTTGTTCCAACTCACTTCGTGATTCATAGTCAGACCAAGTTCCTGATATGATAAAAGAGGCTACAAACATGACAATGAATAGTAAGGAGACAAACACTGTATACCAAAGTGTTACCTTCGAAATTATAGAGAGTTGTTTAGTCTGATTCTTCATTTTTGAAAACATAGCCCATGCCCCTCTTTGTCTGAATAATTGACGGATTCCCCAATTTCTTTCGAATATTCTTGACTAGCACATCAATGATATTCGATTCTCCCACATAATCAAAATCCCAAATATGCTCTCTAATTTGCTCCCGACTTAAAACAATATTCGGGTGTCTAACCAGGCATTCAAGAAGTTCAAATTCCTTAGAGGTTAAGTCAATCAGCTGGCCATTTTGAGTCAACGTTTTTTTCACAAAATCTAGACAATAGTCTCCAAAAACCACACTACTGGTTAGATTTTCCCTATTATCTCTTCGAAGCATGACACGAATTCTAGCTAACAATTCATCGAATTCAAAAGGTTTTACGAGATAGTCATCTGCACCAGCATCCAAACCCGTCACCTTGTCTTCTAGTGTATCTTTTGCCGTTAACAACAAAATCGGTGTCTTAATATGATGATTTCTCAAGTAGGACAATACCCCCAAACCATCTAATTTAGGCATCATAATATCTGAAATAATCACATCATACTGTGAAACTTTGATGTAATCCAATGCCTCTTGACCATCATAAGCCGAATCAACACTGTATTTTTGTGTCTTTAATAATTTCACTATGCTTCGGTTCAAGTCAACTTCATCTTCAATTACTAATATTTTCATAGACATCTACTCTCACTCTCTTATCCCATATTATATCATGTTCGTATGAAAAATCTCGGCTAGTAAAGGACTAGTCGAGATTTAGATTATTAATAACTAAAATTAATCTTTTTCTGTTTCAATGTCTTCTTCTACAATTTGGCCTGTATTAGCATCAAGTTCAAGATCAATCTCTTTCTTGCCCTCAGTTAGACTAACGTCATAGACAAGTGTATTATTCTCAACATCTAATTGCAATTTTTCAATAGTAGACTTAGGATATTTAGATTTAACCTGACTTTCAGCACCAGCTAAATCAATCTTATAACTAGCATTAATCAATTGCTTATCATCCTTATCCTTGGTCAAGTCTTTCGTTTTAGACTTCAAGACATCCCCTGTCTGACCATCAATTTTGTACTCCTTCTCATTTTGACCATCAAGAATAGTAATTTCAAAAACAGTTTTTCCAAACTTAGCCTCTTGCTCATAACCGATTACCTGACCACTTTTTGATTCATTGAGAGCTTTTTCTTTGGCTTGGTCTACCGTCAAACTTGATTGGGTAGTTGACCCAGTACTTTTAGTAGCTTTAGCAGTATTAGCAAACACTACTACTGAACTACATGCGAGACCAAGTGATGCAAGTGTGATAACTGTTTTTTGTTTAATTGTTTTTTTCATGATATGTTCCAACTTTCTTTTTTATTAACTTATCAAGTTTCTCTTGATGATTTTATTTTAGCTAAGAAAGATGAATCTAAAATGAATAAATAACTTTTTTACTATTTTTTTTGATTTTTTTAGAGAGAGTAAGTGGTTAGATTTATTTTTATGAGTTTGCTGCCTAAGCATTCTTTCGCAGAAATTCTAATATCATTTTATTAAATTGATTACTTTCAATAAAGGCCGCGTGCCCCAGTTTGCTAAATTCATAATAGGAAGCATTTGGAATGCTATTTGCAAGTTCCCTGGCGCCATCCACACCCAGAACCAAATCATTTTTAGCTCCCAAGACAAGAGTCGGACAAGTGATTTTATCAAGCGAACTATAGCAATCAAAGGCTAGAATTGACTTGGCTAAACCAACAAATCGATGGCGTTTTTCCTTGCTTACAGACTTCAAAAATAATCTGTTAATCACATATAATTTCTTTAAAACAGGTGACGAAAATGATTTACTCATCGAATCCTTATTTAGCTGGTCCATATCGTTATTTTCAGCCATCTCAATCCATCCTCTGATGGTTTCTCTACTAATAGCATTATTTCGAGAGAATGTCAGAGCTAACACCAGACTAGTCACCTTTTGAGGATACTTGATAGCAAACAGCTGAGCAATCATACCACCTTGTGATATGCCTATGATAGAGGCATTAGCAATATGCAATTCTTGTAAAGAATGGTAGAGGTCATCAGCCATATTTTCAATTGAAATACCTTCTTCGATATAATCCTTTCTATCAAAAATATAGACCGTATACTCCTTAGCATATCGATAAAATAGCGAGTAAATGGCAAGGTTGGACATATCACCTAATCGTTGCAAACTTAATCCCGTAATGATAATAAGAGTTTTGTCTCCCTTACCAAAAGTGACATAATCTACACCTGGGTCCGACAAATGATTTCTTTGAATGCTAAACATTATCTACACACTTTCATTGTAAGATTTAAGTATTATCATGCGTCCGGGGCATTATTTGATGCCATGATGATAATACTTACCAAGACAACAAAGGTAACTTGCCAAAGAATGAAGGCCAAGAAATCCCCACCTTTAAAAATAAGCAGATCACAAAGTAAAATAGCCAACAGCACAGCATTTTTTCTAAAAAGTTGGTCACAGTTTTTCCAAAAAGTCTCAAAAGAAATATTGGCTCCTATCTTACGAACAAACTTCACATGATAAATAATCTCAACCAGGGATGCCACAGCTACTGTAGTTAGCAGTTCGGTCAAAGAGACATCCATACGAAAACCAAAATAAAGAACGAGAAGTTGAGAGAAAATAATTGCTGTGATCACACGAATATGGTTGGCCACGATAAAACCTCCTAATGGCAAACATGAATAAAATACCTTATAGATACTCATTACTGCCCTTAATATGTCTACTCATTATAGCATAAAATAAGAGCAAAATTAGAAAAATTCTAACAGTTTCGGCTTTGTAGCATTTCTTGTCTCAGACCACAAAAAAAGAGTCAACCAAATCATGGTGCGACTCCTCTTTGTTTATGCTAAATAATCTATTTATGCCAATTCATCAATTGATGTATACTCTCTGTCTAAGCCCTTTGCAACCGGTTTGCTAGTAATATGACCTTGGTAGGTTGTAACCCCTTGACGCAGACCTTCGTCGTCGTTAATGGCTTTTCTGAATCCTTTTCCTGCAAGGGCTTCGATATAAGGCAAAGTGACATTGGTAAGGGCAATAGTTGATGTACGTGCTACAGCTCCTGGGATATTGGCAACGGCATAGTGAAGAACACCATGTGTTTCATAAACGGGCTCATCGTGAGTGGTCACGCGATCCGCAGTTTCAACAACCCCACCTTGGTCAACGGCAACGTCAACAATAACTGAACCTGGACGCATTTGTTTAACCATATCGTTAGTAACAAGTTTCGGTGCTTTAGCACCTGGGATAAGAACAGCACCGATAACCACGTCAGCATCTCGGACACTCGCTTCAATATTGAGCGGATTTGACATAAGTGTTTGAATTTGGCTACCAAAGACCTCTTCAAGGACAGACAAACGTTTAGCACTGATATCAAGGATAGTCACTTGAGCTCCAAGTCCAAGGGCAATGCGGGCTGCATGTGTCCCTACGACACCACCACCGATAATAGTCACTTTCCCTTTAGGAACACCAGGTACCCCACCTAGGAGAACGCCAGAGCCACCCTCTTGTTTGGTCAAGAAGTGAGCACCGATTTGAACGGCCATACGTCCTGCAACTTCACTCATTGGAACCAAAAGTGGTAGGTGACCTTCTTGGCTACGTACTGTTTCATAGGCCACACCTGTTGTCTTAGCATTGACCATAGCATCTGCCAATTCTGGAGCTGCTGCCATGTGCAAGTAGGTAAAGAGTAAAAGATCCTCACGAAGGAAGCCATATTCTGCTGCAAGAGGCTCCTTAACTTTAACCACAAGCTCAGCTGCCCATGCTTCTGCAGCAGTTGCAACGATTTTAGCACCTTGATTGGCATAATCTGCATCCGCAAAACCAGAGCCAAGGCCTGCATTTGTTTCGATTAACACGACATGTCCCTTAGCCACAAGACTTTGGACACCTGCAGGCGTTAGAGCCACACGGTTTTCGTTATTTTTGATTTCTTTTGGAATACCAATTAACATACGTTTCTCCTTATTCGGAAGTTATAAGGTCAAACATCAAAAAGATGACTTGACCACTCCCTATCTATTTTTGAAATGATAACGCTTTCATTTTATCTAAAAAACTCAAAAATAGCAAGTGAAAAATCTTCCCTCCCTTTCTAAGTCCTGAAATCTTGCTTCTAAAATACGACAAAAGAACCCAACCAATCGGCTGGGTTCTTAAGTGTAAACTAAATGATCAAAAGATTTTTTCTCCTTAAGCACGTCCTCCTTTTCAATATCAAAAGTAGTACCAATTTAAAGTTCTTAAGCTTTATTTAAAACTCTTAACAAAATAATCAAAGAGTCCTTGGTCTTTTAAGAGCTTATGTCCCAAGAGAAACTCAGCATACCACTGAACACCTATAAATGGGGCGTCAGTGAAGCTCTCAACTCCCTAACACTAACAAGTTTTTCATTACTGGTAATACCGATTAAGGGAATGGTCATTTGCCTTTCTCCTTAAAATAGTCAAGTAGGAAAAGGGCGTTTTCCACATAGTAATTAACAGCTACTGGCAAGGCCTCATCTTTCACAAGGAAATCATCATGGTGCCAGTCTGGTGCATTTTCTTCACCATTTGAGCCAACAAAGGCAAAGACTCCTGGTATTTCCTTTTGATAGGCCGCAAAGTCTTCGCCCCCTGTTGATGGCAGCGTTTCAATCACTTCTGCGAAGGCCTTAGAATTTTCAAAGATAAGTGGTGTGAGCGTCTGGTCATTGTAGGTTACGTAAGGTGAATTGCCCCAAGTAATGTCAACTTGAGCACCAAACTGGTCTGCTGTCGCCCGAACGACCTTTTCAAAGCGGGCAATGACATCTTCACGAACCTTAGGCTCAAAGGTACGAATCGTTCCTTCGAAAAAGCCCGCTGCTGGAAGAACATTCCAAGTATTTCCAACTTCGATATGAGTAACTGACAATACTGCTGATTCAAAGGGCGATACCGTACGAGCAACAATCTGTTGTAAATTGTTGATGATGGTCGTAGTGACCAAGACCGTATCCACACCCAAATCAGGACGGGCAGCATGGGACGAAACACCTTTAACATCAACCCTAAACTGCTCCACACCTGCCATGATAGCTCCCGAACGAAGACCAATCTGACCAGGTTTCAAGTGAGGATTATTGTGATAACCGATGATAGCTGACACACCGTCAAGACCACCCGCTTCAATGACCTGATAGGCCCCTTGGAAATTTTCCTCGGCCGGTTGGAAAATCAAGCGAACAGTCCCCTTAAGCTCGGCTTCTCTTTCTTTTAAAAGCTGAGCAGCTCCGAGAAGAGAGGTCTGGTGAAAATCATGACCACAAGCATGCATGGCCCCATTGTCGCTGGCATAAGGAAGTCCTGTCTTTTCCTTGATCGGTAGGGCATCAATATCAGCACGCAAAGCAATAATCGGATGACCTGACCCAATCTCAGCGATAAGTCCCGTCTTCAAGGGATAATTTAAAGGCTCAATACCTAGATTTCTCAAATAGCCTTTCAAAAAGACTGTCGTCTCGTGCTCCTCCTCAGAAACCTCTGGATGTTGGTGAATCTGATGACGTGTCTTTGCTAAATGATCGTAAAATGCTTCTGTCATAATGAACCTCCCTCTCTGATTAGACTTGGTCATTGCTCCTGACTTACTTCAGTTCTCAATCGAATTGATACCATCATACCACCAGAAACAAGGCTTGAAAAATTAAAAAAACTTATGGAATGCCATAAGTTTCACTTATACCCCTAGAAAAGACTGTCGTTATGGGCCTTACAGTATTAAGGGTCATGATAGAGGGAACCTATCATGAGATTGAAAGTTCCTATCGCACTTTAAACCACATAAGGCTACTAGCCAAGATAAGTACGTAAGATTGCTTTTTCCGCTTCGGTCAACGTTCGGTAGGAACCTACAGCTATCCCTTCATCAAGCTTAAACTCTCCAAAAGAAATACGCTTAAGATAGGTTACCTTGACGCCATAAGCCAAAAACATCTTTTTCACTTGATGAAACTTGCCTTCCGAAATCGTAATTCTAGCACAGCTCTTGTCACTCGCAGAACTTAAAACTTCCAGCTGAGCTGATTGACAAATAGTACCATCCTCAAAGACAACACCAGACTCAAAAAATGCAGGTGCATCAGGCCCAAGAACATCATTGACCTCGACATAATAAGTCTTAGCCACATGATAACGTGGGTGAAGCAGGGCAAAGCCCAAAGGCCCATTATTGGTAATTAGCACCAAACCTTCCGTATCTCTATCCAATCGCCCAACAGGATAAAGCCCCTCTCGCTGATCTTCAGGCTTAATCAAATCAATGACTGTTTGGTGTTCCTTGTCCCTACGAGCTGACACTACACCTGCTGGCTTATTCATAAGGTAGTAGACTTCTGGGGCATGCTCCAGTTCCTTACCAGAAACCGTGATGGTTTGAAGACTAGCATCCACATTAAGATTATCTTGTTCAGCCAAGATGCCATCCACGTATACCTGACGGCTACGAATAAGCTTCTTGACTTGATTGCGAGAACCATAGCCCGCCTGTCCTAATAATTTATCTAAACGCATAACCCTATTGTACCACGGATAAGCTTGGTCTAGCAGACTAAAAAAGCCTACCTAACATGGTAGACTTATCCATTATTAACACTTACACATTCACGTGGAAGATATGCCCGACCAAGAAGGTTACAAGCATGGTCAAGAGTCCTACTGTCAAATTACGCAACATAGCTTGTTTAATAGGTGCTTTTCCGAGCTTAGCACTGACATAGCCAGTCAAGAGCAAAGTCAGGGCAACCACAACCACTGTTACAGGAATACGGTAAGGCTCTGGGAACAGCATGATAGCTAGTGCTGGTGGCAAGGAACCAACCGAAAAAGCAAAGAAACTAGATACGGCAGCATGCCATGGATTGGTAATTTCATCCAAGTCCACTCCATATTTTTCCTCAACCAAGACCTTAATAGGATTTTTACTGAAGGCTTGATTGACCTTGACTTCGGCTGCTGTTTCGCAATCCCCCTGACTGAGGAAGGTTTGGTACAAACTCTCTCTAGCTGCTTCAGGTGAGCGATCCAGGAGAGCTTGTTCCTTAGCGATGGCAGCTTCTTCGGTATCTTTTTGCGTTGAGACACTGACATATTCGCCACCGGCCATCGAAAAGGCACCGGCAAAAATCGCTGACAAGGCAGAAATCAAAATAAACCAGATGTTTGATGTCGCACTAGCCACACCGATAACCACTCCCGCAATGGAAATGATTCCATCATTGGCACCTAAAACACCAGCTCTCAAAATATTTAAACGCTCTGCAAAATTCTTATCTTCCAATTTATTTACTCCTTATTTAGAATCATTCTAAAAAATATTATAACAGTTATTTAGAATGATTACAAATAATAAAACTAAAAAGTAAAATGTTTAAGGTTCACTCCAGTCACACACAAACTCCAAAGCTAATAAAGCTACCTTGTCCTTTTCATCCAAATCTGCATGATTCATCAAGTTACGGGCATCCCAATTACCTTCAGAAAGGTGGTCTGCAGCATAGAAGAAATGACAGATTTCAACACCTCTAAACTTTGCTAAAGCTGCAACTGCAGAACACTCCATATCCACACAAATGGCTCCTGCTGCCTTTCGAGCTTTGAGTTTACCATTCGTCTCACGGTAAATGCCATCAGTTGTCCAAACTTTGCCTTCCTTATGAGAAATCTGACGTTCATTGAGATAGGAACGAAAACGGTCTAAAACACCCACATTTACCGCAATCTCATCGCTGGCTTCCACATAGTGAAAACTCGTCCCTTCATCTCTAAGGGCATGACTAGGAATAATAATAGAAGTCTCTTTAATATCTTCATCAAGAACACCACAAGTCCCAAAGAGTACAAGTTTATCAGCTCCCAAGGCGAAAATATCCTCTAAAATAGCCACACAGGCAGAGGCGCCTACAGGTGCATTAAAAAGAGCCAACTCCTGCTCAGCAATAACAAGCTTATAAATCGGAATAGCCACATTCGCCATGGACGTCTCATAGATAAGTTCATGGGGAAACATCTCAAGCATTCGTTGAAAGGTCGAACGAGAAAAACAGGACACAGCTATTTTAGGAAACCCCTCAAGAGGCTCATTCAAGTCCTCGGGATTGATAATCGCTTGTCTATTCGCATCAAATTCAGTTAGTAGCATACGTGACCTCCTTAATTTTAGGACCCATTATAACATAAAAAAATCAGACCAAAAAGAACGGTCTGATTCTATCACTATTTATTCTTCATTCTCCAAATCGTCCAGCTGTTTTTCAAGACGTCTTTTCTCATATCTTCCAAGTGCTGTGAGAGCCCAATTCATAAAAAAGACAAAGGGAATATACAAAATATAAGTAACTGGCCAAGCCATGAGATATCTAGGATCCAGGGGATTATTATGATAGACATTGTGGTTGAACCGATAGTTAGCTGACATTATCATAAGGGTGATAAGCCCAGTCACCAGTAAACAACCTAAGACTGTCATTCCAGAACCCCCAAATGTGTTAACACTAAGTCGTTCAGATCTATAAATAGACCAAATCCATGCTATCAACATTGGAAAAGTCAAGTAATTAGAGGTGATGACCCCCTTGTTAAAGAAGGAGCTATAGACCAAGCATGCAAGTGTCCCTGCAATCATTATGTAAAAACATTCGGCAGCAACCTTATTATTTAGAGCTTTTTCGCGTTCATCTGTAACTTTATTATTAACAAGCTTAAATTTCATCATCTTTACTTCCTTCCTAAATCTCCCAAAACAGTTGATCCAAGGTCCTGTCCAGTGTTTTGCAAATGGCAATACATAGGGCTAGACTGGGATTGTACTTTCCAGCTTCAATCAACCCTATGGTTTGTCTTGTTGCACCTACCGCTTCTGCCAAGTCACCCTGGGTCATATCATGCTCTGCTCGAGCTGCTTTTAAGCGTAAATTCTTTGCCACATGCCCCCTCCTTTTTCATCATATCTGATATTATCGTCGAAATTGACTAGGTTCACCATCTGTTTTCATCTTAATTATACACTATATATTTCCATTTGCAATATATATATGTCATTATTTTAGAAATAAATTGCAAAAAAAGAGCCGAGAACTCTCTCAGCTTCTTCACTATTTAAACTTAAGCAGGTGTTACATCCAAGCTTTCACCAATTGCCGCAAGACGTTCGACAACTTCTTCTTGGTTCAAACCATTTTCAGAGACATAACGGTTGCGTGGGTGAACACGGCATTCATGTGAGCAGCCACGAAGGTACTTGTCTTCATTTTCCTCTGAAGCAAGCATACGACGGTTACAGAATGGGTTACCGCAGTTGACATAGCGTTCGCAAGGCGTCCCATCGAACCAATCCTTACCGACAACGACAGGATCTACATGGTTGATGTCAACGGCAATACGCTCGTCAAAGACATACATCTTACCATCCCAAAGCTCCCCTTGAACCTCTGGATCTTTTCCGTAAGTCGCGATACCACCGTGCAATTGACCAACATCTTTGTAGCCTTCACGGACCATCCAACCTGAAAATTTCTCACAGCGTAC
Source organism: Streptococcus sp. 17.1 (assembly GCF_016648655.1). Lineage (NCBI taxonomy): Bacteria > Bacillati > Bacillota > Bacilli > Lactobacillales > Streptococcaceae > Streptococcus > Streptococcus sp. 17.1. Next base: position 9,740 of record NZ_JACLQM010000009.1, on the reverse strand, counting down.
ACCACCAGTACAGTACACAACCACGCGCTTGTCCATGAACTCTTCTTTATGGTCACGGACCCATTGTGGCAATTCACGGAAGTTGCGAATGTCTGGACGAATGGCTCCACGGAAGTGACCAAGGTCATACTCATAGTCATTACGTGTGTCAAGGACAACTGTGTCCTCATCTAGAAGGGCGTCTTTAAACTCTTTTGGTGACAAGTAAGCACCCGTTGTTTCAAGCGGATTGATGTCGCTGTCAAAGTTATCATCCTCTAAACCAAGGTGAACGATTTCCTTCTTGTAGCGAACAAACATCTTCTTGAAAGCTTGCTCCTCTTCCTCATCAATCTTGAACCAAAGGTCCTCCATCCCTGGAAGGCTGTGAACATAGTCCATGTATTTTTGAGTGGTTTCATAGTCACCAGAAACCGTTCCATTAATTCCCTCGTCGGCGACCAAGATGCGTCCTTTCAGACCGATTGACTTACAGAAAGCCAAGTGGTCAGCCGCAAATTGCTCAGCATTTTCGATGGGAAGGTATTTATAATAAAGCAATACTCGAATAGGTTTTGCCATTGTATGTCCTCTTTCTTTATGAAATATCTATATCTGTTGTTTGATAGTCAAAGTCAACTTAACTATTATAGCGCTATCAAAGAGGGCTAGGCAATTGATTTGCTTGGAAGTGACTTTTCACAAAAGAAAAAGGCTGAGCGCTAAATGCCTCAACCTGAGTTTCGTGGATTGATTTTCCACAAGATAGCATTACAATTTCGCAGCAGCAGCCTCATCCAAGATAAGAGTCACGTCTGGATGATGTTGCAAGACACTAGCTGGCACTTCCTCTGTCACTGGCCCCTTAACCATCTTGAAAATGGCATCTGCCTTCTTGTCGCCATAGGCAAACAAAATGATTTTCTTGGCAACCATAATGGAAGCAATCCCCATTGAAATAGCCTTTGTAGGGACTTGGTCACGACTGGCAAAGAAACGGCTATTGGCTTCAATGGTGCTGTCAGTCAAGTCAACCACATGGGTTTGACTATCAAAAGGCGTACCTGGCTCATTAAATCCAATATGCCCATTACTTCCGATACCTAAGATTTGCAAGTCAATGACATGTTGGGACAAGATGTCATCGTAATCCTTGGCCGCCTGTTCTAAATCTTCAGCCATGCCATCTGGTAGGAAGCTCTCTTTAAATGGCTTGGCATCAAAGAGTTGAGCTTTCATAAAGGCATGGTAGCTCTGCTCATGGTCTGGTGCTAGTCCGACGTATTCATCCAAATTAACGCTGTAAAGTTCCGAAAAATCCAAGTCGCTTTCAACCATCTCTTGGTAAAGGGCGATAGGTGAACTACCTGTCGCCAATCCCAATGTCTGAGCACCCGCTGCAAGGCTCTCTTTAAGAATATCAAAGGCAACTTGGCCTCCCTCAACTTGATTTTTAACTAAAATCTTTTTCATGCTATTCACCTCGATATTGGTATATACCATTTTTTCTTTATTATCTCTTTTTTTAACCTTTTTGTCAAGCGCTTTCACTCGATAAGTTTAATGACGGTCGTCCTATATCGTGCTATAATAAAAAGGCTGAACATTTTTAAACGAGGAAAGAAATGAATACAAACGATTTTGATTTTGAACTGCCAGAGGAACTGATTGCTCAAACACCCTTGAAGCAACGTGATGCCTCTAAACTCTTAGTCATTGACCCTGTAACCAAGGAAATGACTGACACCCACTTCGACCACATCATCGACCAGCTTAACCCTGGCGATGCCTTGGTCATGAACAATACACGCGTGCTTCCTGCCCGCCTCTACGGTGAAAAGCCTGATACCCATGGCCATGTGGAATTTCTCCTTTTGAAAAATACCCAAGGGGATCAATGGGAAGTTTTGGCTAAACCTGCGAAACGCCTTAAAGTAGGCGCTAAGGTCAGTTTTGGTGATGGCCGTTTGACTGCCACTGTCACTGAGGAACTAGATCACGGTGGTCGAATCGTAGAATTTAGCTACGACGGTATCTTCCTTGAGGTCTTGGAAAGTTTGGGCGAGATGCCATTGCCACCTTATATCCATGAAAAATTAGAAGACCGTGACCGTTACCAAACGGTCTATGCCAAGGAAAATGGCTCCGCCGCTGCTCCAACAGCTGGTCTCCATTTCACACCTGAATTGCTTCAAAAGATTGAAGCCAAAGGCGTAAAATTGGTCTACCTCACCCTCCATGTTGGACTGGGAACCTTCCGACCTGTTTCTGTTGAGAATGTCGACGAACATGAGATGCACTCAGAGTTTTACACCCTCAGTCAAGACGCTGCCGATACCCTTAATAGCGTCAAAGCCGCTGGAGGCCGCATCATTGCAGTAGGAACTACTTCAATACGAACACTTGAGACAATCGGCAATAAATACGATGGTCAACTCCAAGCCGACTCAGGCTGGACCAATATCTTTATCAAACCAGGCTACCAATTTACAGTCGTAGACGCCTTCTCAACCAACTTCCACCTTCCAAAATCAACCTTGGTGATGTTGGTTTCAGCCTTTGCTGGTCGTGAATTCGTCCTTGATGCCTATAAACACGCCGTCCAAGAACGCTACCGCTTCTTCAGTTTCGGAGATGCCATGTTCGTCACACGACCTGCTGAGAAATAAATATTAATTTTGAGACTTCTCTCACTGGGGAAGTCTCTTTTATTGCTCGTTAAAATCAGCAAAAATCCACCAGTTATGAACTGATGGATTATTTTGTTTATTTCTCTGCAAACTGACTATTATACAAATCGTAATAGAAGCCTTTATCTGCAAGAAGGGATTCATGGTTCCCTTGTTCGATGATTTGACCATCTTTAAGGACCAAAATCTTGTCTGCCTCTTGGATAGTTGACAGACGGTGAGCAATGACAAAGCTTGTTCGACCCTGCATGAGAGTCTTCATAGCCTTTTGAATCAAGAGTTCCAAACGGGTATCAACTGATGAGGTTGCCTCGTCCAAAATCAAGATTTTAGGATCAGCCAAAAGCGCACGCGCAATGGTCAAAAGTTGCTTTTGTCCCAGTGAAATGTTACTTGATTCCTGGTTCATTTCCATGTTGTAACCGCCAGGTAGCGTACGGATAAAGTGGTCCACATTGGCAGCCTTAGCGGCTTCAACAATTTCTTCATCAGTTGCCTCAAGATTACCAAAGCGAAGATTTTCCTTGATAGTTCCTTCAAAGAGCCAAGCATCCTGAAGCACCATACCAAACTGTTTACGATAATCCTGACGTGATAAGTTACGAATATCATGACCATCAACCGAGATAGAACCAGCCGTCACATCATAGAAACGCATGAGAAGATTGATAATCGTTGATTTTCCGGCACCAGTTGGGCCGACAATGGCGACCATTTCGCCAGGATTGACTTCAAGATTAAAGTCACGAATCAAAGGTTTATCGGCCACATACTGGAAGTCCACATGCTTAAAGCTAACTTGGCCAGTCAAATCTCCGTCAAGCACTTCAGTAGCATCATTAGCCTCGTCTGGTTCATCCATCAGTTGGAAAATACGGTCCAAGGAAGATTTAGCACTTTGCAATTGTCCAGCCAACTGAGTCAAGTTCTGAATAGGTTGGTTAATCTGCCAAACATACTGAACAAAGGCCTGCATATTACCAATCGTCAAGCGACCAGCCAAGACTTGCAAACCACCTAGAACAGCGACAATTAGATAGGTCAAGTCAGATAAACCGTTAAGAACAGGCATCATGAGTCCTGAAATGAAATTAGCCTTAAAACCTACCTTCTGAAGGTCTTCCGTGATTTCTTTAAAATCATCCAAGGATCTATCCTCACGGCCAAATAGCTTAAGCACATTGAAACCGGTCAGATTTTCTTGAACAAAACCATTAAGAGTACCTAGAGCATCAGCCTGTTGTTTAAAGTAGGGCTGAGACTTACTCATGATAAAGCGGGCACCAAAGAATGTAATCGGAATAGTGATGACAACTATAGCTCCCAATTGAAGATTAAGGTAAAGCACTGTTCCAATAACCAAGGCTAGAGTAAAGACGGCATTAACAACCTGCAAAAATGACTGCTGCAAGGCATTAGATACTGTCTCGACGTCACTGGTAAAGCGTCCCAAGAGGTCCCCAAACTGGTGCTTATCGAAGTATGACACTGAGGTACGATTGATTTTCTCGGTCATCTCATTTCGCATATCTTGAACCGTTGCTTGCACAGCATTGGTCATAAAATAGTTGGAATAATAAGCAGCCAACTCATAAATAAGACCACGCAAGAGATAAACAACCAAAACCAAACCAACATAGGAGACGTTGATATGAGCGCCTTCCACACCTTTGATGATGGCCAGCGTATTTTTAGTCAACTCGGTAATAGCTAAACCAATGACTACGGGTTCAAGGACACTCATGATGACACTAACAATTTTCAAGAAAATGGCTAGGTAAAGTGGGAAACGATAAGCCTGCAAGTAGGACCAAAGGCGGCCAAAACTTGAGGAATGACTTGTTTTTGTTTTATTTTTCTTCATTTTGACCTCCTTCTAGTCTTCCGTAAGACTCTTTTGATTCAATTGAGAATTAGCAATTTCACGGTAAATCTCATTGCTTTCCATAAGCTCTTCGTGGCGGCCACGACCCACGATTTCACCCTTATCAAGAACGATAATCTGGTCTGCATCCATGATAGTTCCCACACGTTGGGCAACAATCAGGACTGTCGCATCTTGAGTCACTTCTTTTAGACGACGGCGCAAGGTCGCATCAGTCTTGTAGTCCAAGGCAGAGAAGGAATCATCAAAGATATAAAGATCAGGACGTTTAACCACCGCACGTGCAATCGACAAACGCTGCTTCTGTCCCCCAGAAAGGTTGCTACCACCCTCAGCCAAGTGAGAATCGTAGCGTTCTTCCTTACTGTCAATGAATTCCTTAGCTTGAGCGACATCCGTAGCTTGATTCAATTCTTCATGACTGGCATTTTCCTTACCATAACGGATATTTTCACCGATGGTTCCTGTAAAGAGCAGGGCTTTTTGTGGAATAAAGCCAATCTTACGACGCAGAGCCTTCAGATTATAGTCACGAACATCCACACCATCAACAAGAATGCGTCCAAGCGTTACATCATAAAAGCGTGGAATCAACTGCACAAGTGATGATTTTCCTGAACCCGTAGATCCGATAAAGGCAATGGTTTCACCAGGTTTAGCCTTGAAGGAAATATTGTGTAGGACAGGACTCTCAGTTTCACCGGGATAGGCAAAGGTAACATTGTCAAATTCCAAATATCCCTTAGTCTCGGTTTCTGTCACGCCATCTTCATTTGGATTGATAGAAATCGGCATGTCCATAATTTCCTGCAGACGTTCACTAGATACCGCTGTACGAGGATACATGGTAAAGAGATTGGCTAGGAAAAGGAAGGACAATAGTGCATGGAAGCTGTACTCAATAAAAGCAACCAAGTCACCGATTGCTAAAGTCCCAGAACCTAATGGCTCAAGAGCAAACCAAACAATTGCCACAATCATAGCGATGATGATTTGCACAAAAAGTGGCTCGGTCAAACCAGTCAATTTAAAAAGTTTGTTTGAATTATCCGCATAGACAGCATTTTCAGAAGCGAACTTCTTCTCTTGAAAATCTTCTCTAGCGAAAGCTCGGATGACACGAAGTCCAGTCAGATTTTCACGAGCATACTGGTTAATCTTGTCGAGAGTTGCCTGTTGTTTTTCAGAAAGCGGACGCGTTTTTACCGCCACATACCAGACTACTACGGCTAGGAAAGGCAAGGAGATTGCCACAATCCAAGCCAAAGATGGACTTGTCGTCAAAATCAAAAAGACACTGGAAACCATCATCAAAGGAGTGATAACCCCTAGCTTAAGAACCTGATCCGCAAACTGCATAAGCACAAAAGCATCTGATGTAATACGAGTCACCAAAGAGGATACCCCAATCTGCTCATACTCGTAGTGGGAATACTCCTGAAGCTTAGCATAAATGTCATTACGCATGACTTGCACCATAGTAGTGGTCAACTTACCAACCGCATAGGACAGAAGTATACGACCAACAATCCCAGTCAAAACTACACCAAACATGACCCAAGCATAAGCGTAAAGCTTATCAACATCACCACGGTTTATTCCCTCATCAATCATTCTGGCAAGAACCGTCGGCAAACCCAAGTTAGCAATAACAAATAAAATGGCCGCCGTAAAATTCATTGCTAGCCACTTAGGATAACGTCTGAGATAAGACCAAATATAAGCCATAAATTTCTCCTTTTCTTTTTAGCATTTACCATACCTTTAAGATTTTTATAGTTATTTACAACCACTAAAGCCGTAAAAGACACAGAAAAAGGGCGTGACAAGCACGCACATCACCTACATTCTAACAAATGAAAATATTAAAAGCAATAGAAAAAACCAGAGCTGATGCCCTGGTTTTCTTTATTAAGCGACTTGATATGTTCACGGATAAAAAGAGGTTCACCAAGTTCCTGCTCCAAATCTTTTAACTGACGACTGAGTGTCGGCTGAGTAATCATCAGCTTCTCAGCTGCCTTGGAGATACTCCCCTCCTCAGCAATAGTAATAAAATAACGAAGCACTCTTAACTCCATGCCATCCTCCTAATTTTCCTCATAAGATTTAAACGGTTGATTCTTCTCAGGATATCGGTCTGGTGTAATGGCGAGTCCCATTTGCTCTTTTTCGTGATATAACTCTTTCATAAGCGACCACATCATCAACACTAGTACTATAGAAAATGGAAAAGCGACAATAATGAGCGTGTTTTGTAAAGCTGTCAATCCACCAGAAAACATGAGTGCAATAGCAATCAAGGCCAGCATGACACCCCAAATCACCTTTTTACGATTACTTGGATTTAGATTGCCATCTTCAGACAACATGGCCAAAACATAGGTGGCAGAATCCGCCGAGGTCACAAAGAAGGTTAAAACTAAAATAATTGCCAGGAGTGAAAGGACACTTCCCAGAGGATATTCATTAAAAGAGGCAAAAAGAATTTCTTCTGTGGCAAAACGTATCAAATTAACCCCCGAATCTTGTAGTGAAGTAGATAAGGTACCAAAAGCAGAAAACCAGATAAAACTAAGGACTGTTGGTGCCAAAAGCACTACTGTCAAAAATTCGCGAATAGTCCGACCTTTTGAGATACGGGCAATAAAGACGCCCACAAAAGGTGACCAGGAAATCCACCATGCCCAGTAAAAAATGGTCCATTGGTTAATCCAAGCCCGCTTGGTCTCATCAAAAGCCGCCGCCCGAAAACTCATACGGAAGAAGTTTTGAAAATAAAGGCCGATAGAGTCTGTCATGGTGTCAAATATCTTAACCGTTGGCCCCAAAACTATGACTCCAGCAAGCAAGACAATAGCTAAAATCAAGTTTGTATTAGATAGGATTTTAACACCCTTTCCTAAACCTGATAAGGCAGAAATAAGAAAAAGAATTGTCGCAATGATGATAATGATGACTTGCACAAGACTATTATTAGGAATACCAAAGACATAGGAGAGACCACCATTGATTTGTGAGGCACCAAAGCCGAGCGTTGTCGCTACCCCAATCACTGTCGCAATAATGGTGATGGTATCGATAATGGTTGCTATTGGTCCGTCCGCATATTTTCCAAAAAGAGGCTTAAAGACGACTGAGAGCTGATATTTCTCCCGTTTACGAAAGCCAAAATAAGCCAAAGACAATCCCACCAGGGCATAGACCGCCCAAGCATGAAATCCCCAGTGAAAAAAAGTAAAACGAAAAGCATCTGCGAGAGCATCCGCACTGCCTATTTCTGCATTGGGCGTCGAGATAGCAAAGTGACTCAAAGGCTCTGCTGCCCCATAAAAGACCAGACCAATCCCCATTCCAGCAGAAAACATCATGGCAATCCATGACGTCGTCGAATGCTCTGGCCGACTCGTGGGATTACCCAAGCGAATCTGCCCTATCGGACTTACAATTAAAAAGACACAAAAAATTAAAATCCCCGTAACCAATAACAAGTAAAACCAGCCAACACTAGTTGTTAAGAGATTTTTTAAGTAAGAACTAATATTTTGAAACTGCTGGGGAACAAAGAGCCCTAACAAGACTAAAATAAATATGATGACGAGTGAAAGCTGAAAAACTTTTGTTATTTTAGAATGCTTCACCATTTTACCTCCTTATGTGTTCTTAGTTATAAAAAGTTTTTGAGAAAACTTAAAATTCTATATGGTTTCATTGTAACACAATTGTTTAATTTATACATATAACAACCGAATACATCCAACATATTCGCACCGTATTCTTCAAATATTTGACTAATCTTTTGAGAAAGAGATCCCTTTTTCTTTTGCAATATTCTTGATTTTAGCTTTGAAACTATTAGCATTTGAAAATTTCACGACAAGACCTCCACATATGATTGTAGTTTTTCGGTTACTTTAAATAGTTGTGCATAGTGATACAACTTGGCATAATCAACAGCTCCTTTTTTAAAGTAAGCTTGAAAAGCTGGAGCAATAACTTGAATATCGACATGATAAGCTGTTCTCAAACACTCCACTAATGTTCGTTCCATATCATATACTGAGATAAACTGTCCAGCCTGTCGCTCCAGTCTAATAATACCGATTTCATGATACTTTCTAGCGACAATTGGCTTGACACCAGCTTCTTTCATTGGCCTCGTATTTGTCCCGAAAGGAAAAGTCATCACAGGCTCAAATGGAATGGTAAGGGACAGACCATGTAACCAAAGTGCTGTTTCTAAGGATGGAAAACGGTACTGTAAACTAAAATAGTCATCGATATAGGTATCTGGCAGATGATAGATACCTCTTTCAATTGATTCCACTTTCCCTTTTGAGACTAATTGATTCAGTTGTTGATAAGAAAAGTTAAGCTCTTCCATATCACGAAAAGTTATTACTCCATGATTATTTTTAATATAATTATAAACGGGTTTCTCTAACAAATCCGTATCACCACCTCCAAAACAATATGCTAACAAATCAAGTCATTGTTAGCATATCCTTTTTTATTTCGTCGTATACGCAAAACTCAAGTTACTATCCACTCCAGATAATTTACAGAAGGTATAGTTTGGATTGCCATTGTAATTGGTTTCGGAGATAAGGAATGAGCCATTTGGGTAGAGTTTTTCGACGAAAGCCACATGTCCGTATTCTGCTGGTGTGCCATGTCCTCCTCCCGCAAAGGAAATAATAGCTCCTGCTTGTGGACTTGTCGCCAAAATCAAAAAGACACTGGAAACCCTCATCAATCATTCTGGCAAGAACCGTCGGCAAACCCAAGTTAGCAATAACAAATAAAATGGCCGCCGTAAAATTCATTGCTAGCCACTTAGGATAACGTCTGAGATAAGACCAAATATAAGCCATAAATTTCTCCTTTTCTTTTTAGCATTTACCATGCCTTTAAGATTTTTATAGTTATTTACAACCACTAAAGCCGTAAAAGACACAGAGTCAAAACCACCCGTGAGAACGGGTGGCTTGCTCTTCGGCTGAAAGCCTCTGCTACCGGCCGAGACCTAAAGGCCTACCGAATGGTTTCCCTTCAGCACCACCTTTGCTAGCTGACCCGTCTAGCGGGTCTCTTTAAGATTACTTTCTCTTATTCTTCTCACCTGTAAACGGATCATACTCCTCAAATAGACTTAGCTGATCTGCTATCACGTCTTCTTGTAATTG
>NZ_JACLQM010000008.1:0-108775 GCF_016648655.1 Streptococcus sp. 17.1 | reverse complement strand
AACCTCAGAATAGTTACTGTCTTATCTCTTTTTTTACTTAAAGCCTTGATAGACTTGACAAATGGTAGAAAAGAGCCATATTTAACCTGTCTACTTGACAGGGGGCATATCAATAGCGGGTGGTTTATTTGTTTCGCACCTTAGGAGCGAAACGGACTAATAGTCACATAATAAAAAGGAATTAAGCAACCAAACGCTACTTAATTCCTTGAAATTATCTCATCACCTCTATTAGCCTTTAAATTTTGATAGACTCTATTTTCTAATTAATATGACCAATATTGTCAATACTAACCCTTTCAATCAATTCATTAGTTGTCGAAACTAAGTACATTAATAAATCCAAAAAGAGTATCAATAGTAAAGTAAACTAAATAATTGAGTTATAAATGGCTATTTTCACAAAACTGTTTCATCATCACACTATCTCAGTACACAAACCATTTTTCTATAGCTTTGTCTTAATCTTGATCTTTTTTCTTTAATCCAAGAAACGCACCTAAGGTAAACATTATTCCGGCAACTAATGACATGAAGACTTCGCTAACTGTTCCGGTTTTTGGCAACCTATCATTGTTAGTAGTTGATTTACTATCAATATTGGTATGTTTATTATCTATGTTCTCTGGTTCATTAAGATAAACTTCCTTCTTATTTTCAAAGTTTTTATCATTTTCATCAGGAACTTTAGCTGTGACATCCTTAGTTGAATCAGATTTGTGTGAATGATTTTCTCTTTGTAAATCCTCCTTTTTGTAATTTTCATCTAAGTGACTATGATTTTCTTGCACGTTATCTTTCTTTTTCGATACATCAAAAGTAGGTTTATTTTCCTCCTCCTTTTTCTCCTCTATTTTCTTGAATACAGGTTTTATAAGAGTATCTTTTGATACATTAATAACATAGCCAGCATCTTTTTTCCCTTCGACACCAGAAATTTCCCAGCCATCAAATTGATATCCTTTTTCTAATTCACCCTTATAGACAGGTAAAATGAAATCTTCTTCCGACACTATCGTTGAACTCATTTCTTTTCCATTTTGAATGGTCACAGTTACCGTATGAGGTTTTAGTTCGCTTACCTCTCCCGTATCTTTGTTTAAAATGAATTCTTTTACGGTTGTATTTCTTGCAAAATCTTTTACAACAATCTTAATGTTTAGTGTCTTATCTGTTAGTTGTTTAATATCATCAAATGATTTATATTCTTTTCCATTTACATAAATATGTTTGTCTTGAATCTCACCATCGAATCCATTATTTCTTTTATCATTGATATTAAAGACTACAGATTTTCCGTCAGCATATTCAATACTAGTATTTCCCTTAGGATCAATGTTTACTTCTGGTTTAACATTATCATATAAAAATTGATAGTGTACTCCAACCGCTTTCGCATTCAAATCGCTATAGCCAGTTTGAAGATAAACATTTCCATCCATATCTGTTACCTTATCTGGGAATCCGTTTGCTTTATAGTCTTTCATTCCCCAGTCCATGATGTCACCGTCTTTAACATTAAGCTTAATATTAAAATCTCTAGTGTTATCAATGTGTAAATCTCCGTAGATTAAATAATTATCTACAACCGATTCATTAACTCTCAACTCCCAGTTAAAACCACCCTTATCAGAAATCTTACCTCTTAAATAAAATTCTGGATTTCGTACATAAATTTTATTAGATTTAGATGGATTAAAGTAGTTCTTGTCCATTGAAAGATTTACTGGTTTTGCATCAATAAATAACATAGAGCCATCTTCTTTTATAGCTTCTACGTTGGACTCATCCTCCCCATGATACTCTTTATCATCTTTACCAAATAATACCAGTTTAGAAGAATCTGTTACAAGATTTCCATCTTTATCGATTGCCTCCCCTTTATCATTCATTTTAAAGGTAAACACTTGATATTTTACAATGTTAAAGCCATCCAAAGCCGACATTAATACTGATTGAGTACTTCTTCCATCTTCAACATTTCTACTATCAGCATAAATTATTTTTTCTGATAGGACTCTTAGATTAGGATTGGCCTTTTGTATTCTTGCTATATCTTCTTGGCTATAAACTCCATTTCCTTCTAACATATCCGTTTTTCCAGGATTATAGGTAGTCACTTTTAGTGCATAGCCTTTTCTTAGAATGATGTTATCCTTTAACAGATATTGTTGTTTTTCTGAATCAGAATAGATTTTACCAGATTCCATTTCCGTTAAATTGTTTGGTTTGTTCTTTGAAAGATCACCTTCTCCTAATTCTATTACATTCCCATAACTTGATGTATAGGGATATTCTGTTTTAGTTTCCTTATTTTTTTCAGGCATTCTAATTTTAGTTTCAGCTTTTATCTGATCATCATCTTTAACAAAGAATCTCATATCTCCTGCAAAAGCTAATCCATCCACAATATCATTAATATTAGCGTATAAATCAAATGTCATCGTTTTTGAGTGGGAATCATACTTAGTCGTTTTGATTTCTACAGATCTATAGTTATTGCCGTAATATACCTTGGCATTTTTAGAAACATTACTTATCTTTCCAAGAATTTCAAAGTGTCCATCTTTAGACGGGCTTAGAACACCATAAATTTTTGATTTGATTTCGTCAAGTTTTTCAGTTTCATATTGTAAGGCACTACCATCGTCATAAGCAATGATATTTCCCTTATCATCGTATTTATAATCGTATTCCTCTGTTCTCTTACCAGTTTCACTTGTAAAGTCATCAACTTCTCTAAATTTCTTTTTAATGAGTTTCTTTAAGTCTTTACTTTCAAAATCTCTAATTGTTGAAATAGTTTTATGAATAGTCAAGCTTGATTTTTCTTCGATAGACTCTTCATTTTCTTGATGATTTTCTTCCTCAGTTGTATCTTTTTTAAGACTATCCTCTTTTCTATTTTCTAAATTTTTAAATTTAGATTCGGAAATCTCGCCAAGCTTTTGGTATTTAGATGAATCTTGATCAGGATCTACTAGATAATAGGAAATCATCCCCTTTTCATCAGCATGATCAGCAAATTTAATTCTATGAATCTTTGTGAAATTGCTAGATCCATCTAATGCAATGACTTCAATGATTTTTCCTCTTAAATCTCCTGCACCATTAATTTCATAAATAGTATTTCCGTCTTTGTCTAGTTTCCTATTTCTTCCTTGACCCTCACCTGCATAAGTTACTTCAAGATTTTTCTCAACCTCTCCATCTTCATTAACCAGAGCGGCGCCTGCATACCAAACTTCGTTTGCAATCTCGTCAAATTTTTCAGGATGTTCTTTTTGATCTCTCGCAAATAAGGTTTCATTCTTGTATTGATCTTTTACCTTGTGATAAGTATCCTTTGTAATCAACTTAATTTTTTCAGGATTTGAAAAATCAACCGAAACAATCTTAGGGGCTGTATTATCAATTTTTACAGGAATATAGGAAACCTGCCATGGGTAATCTTTAGTTAATCTATATTTAAATTTATAGAAATATTGACCTTCTGCAATCGGTTCAAATTGTCCTCTTATCTTAGTAGCAGGATCTTTGGTATCCTTGCTTTCTGGTGCATTTTCTTCTCTACCTCTAGGGTTATAGATGAGTCCATCCCATTTCAAGTCGCTCCAAACTTTTAGCTTAGAAGATTTGATTCCCTTTGCATCATTTCTCTTAGAGTTTAAAATTCCTCTAATAAAGTGTTCTCTCGAAATGACTTTTAAGTCTCTTTGATTTTCTCCCTCTTTATTTGTATTTACTATTGAAATCAATCCTTCTTCTGCACTTCTTAATACAAGTGGAGAAGGTGTTAATCCTCTCCCAAGTTGAGCATCTTGAGGATTTCCATTTGAATCTAAAGGATAAATTTTAGCAATATTAGAACCACTTGATGATGGTGCGTTGATCCCTTCGTTATTGAAAGCAAACAATTCTGGATTTTGATCTAGGGATGTTGTATTTTTATCTTTTCTATTTTGTATAACTCCTGCTGGATTAAATTTATCTATACCTTCTCCACCAATCCCCTTATTTAAGGTTCCTGGAATTTTCGGTTTGCCATCATCATCATAACCTTCCATTGTTTTTGATTTTGAACCTTCTTCCCAGGCCCATTTATCAAGGATTGGTTCGTGGTTCCAATTCCCAGCAAATCCCATTAGAGGCATCGATAAAGAAGGTTGGAAGTTTATTTTCTTCCCGTTGGAGTTCAGAGCTTCCATTTCTTCCACTGACTCAAAATGAATAAATGATTCTACAAATTTATTTTTGTTTTTAACCTCCCCAACATTTATAACCGCATTTAAATCAAAGCTAGAATTTGGACCTATAGTGAAAGTGTCATGCTCAAATGTAATATTTGCTCCTTTGATTTTTTCTGGGTGGATTTCTGGAACAATTTGCTTACCATCTGGAGATTTTTCATCTTTGTATGTTTCATCCAGTTTGAGTCTGTCAGTTAGAGCATCTGTAGTTATAGCAGATGCTGAAACTTTAAAGGTTAAAGGTCTGTTTGATGTATTGTGAAGCTTAATTGTAAAATATTTTTTATCTCCTTTTATTTCTTTAAGAGAAATAGAACCATAAGAGTTTACCAAACCTTTAGAATCCGTGTTTTTAAAAGTAGCTACGACTTCATTTCTCAAAGCATTGGCAACATTAATTAGCCCTGCTCCCTGTTGTCTAGGTGATGCAAAGTATTGACTTTTTTCTTTCCAAGAAGTTGCATCCATCATAGGGCGTGCAGTATTTTGTAGGGCTATTTTTGTAAGACTTGTAAGATCTATTTTGTCATCTCCCTTAAGATTTTTCAACACAGGTCTTTCAAGCATTTCCTTTAATTTTGGTCTAATCAAAACAGTAGAAGCTGCCACGATTGGAGTTGCCATACTAGTCCCTGACATATAACCATAAGTTGATTTCCCATTAATGACATTGAGAGTGGATTTAATATTTTTACCGGGTGCTGAAACATCTGGTTTTAAAAGTAAATCTATTCTTGGTCCCCAAGATGTGGACCCTGCTGGAACGATGATCTCTTCTTTATACAGTTCTTTGTCTGTGTCAGGTGCAAACTTAAAGTCAATCTCTTTTTCGTCACCTACATTCGGTTTATTAGAATTATAGCTTGCCATATCAATTGGATAGTATTGCTCCAATTTATCTTTAAAATCTTCTTTATTATTCCTTTTAACCTCAGTTTTTTTATCAGGGTTAATCATGTTCCATAACTTTACACCATCATCTCCTGAAATTGAAAAAACTTGACTAGTAGTTCCTTCATCCTCCTCATATCCCATAGCTGGAAGCTCTGTCCAATTATCTCTATTGTAGTAATTTACAGTATTTACAACCATAATGCCACGTGCACCCTTATCCGTTGCACGTTTAAAAGCATTTTTTAACTCCTTTGTATAAATTCTATCCATTACTGCAATTTTGCCTCTAAGATCCAATCCTATCAAATCTTTGTCTTGCCCCTTGCCTATATATACAAATTTTAATTTACTAGAAGCTTTTGATCCATCTTCATTTGTTATGATTTTATTCTTATCGAAAAAGGCACCTATATTTCTGTATTTAAAACTTTCTCCACCTATGTTAACTTTATCAAACTCAACTGTTTGATTTTTAGCAGATGCGACTGCTATCGCATCTTCATGTGCTGCAGTTCGTGTTACATTTCCAGTGTCGGTCATTTTCAGATTATTATTTGCCACTAAATCCCATGAAGAACTTGAAGCAGAAGTCGCATAGTTACCCGTAGCTACAACCATTGGAATGCCTGCTTTTCTTAATGCTCTAATAGCTTGCCAATATTTCTCACCTACAAGACCTGTTCCTGTAAAGCCAGATGATATCGAAACAACATCGACATTGTGTTTGATCGAATCTTCAATAGCATGAAACATTGTTTCATCTCCTGCGAAGCCAGATCCTGCGTCAGAGTACATTTTATAAGAGAAAATCTGTGCATTAGGAGCAATTCCATCTATTCCGTTAAAGTTTTTAATATCTTTTTCAGTATCATTTCCCGCAAGAATCCCTGCAATATGCATCCCATGTGGATCAAAATAATCGCTTCCATCATCAGCTTTTTCTACAGTAATTTTACCACCATTATAATAATTGAAAGCATGAGGGATTTTATCACTCAACCAGAAATTTTTATCAGTACCTTTTAAGTCTTCTTTTTTAAATCTCATTGAGTCTTTAGCATCATCATCAATCCTCATGGCCTTATGCCTATAATCCGTTCCCGTATCGATATTTGAAATGACCATACCTCTACCATCAAAGTTTTTCCCAAATGGTGCATTGATAGATTTTAGGTAATCGATTGCCTCTTCAACTCCAATTTCTTTTCTAGCATGATTCATCATAGGTTGGACTTTTTGTGACCTTTCAACCGATGAAATACCTTCTATTAGTTTAATTATGTCCAGAGTATCTTTGGTTGTTTCAATAGCGCTACCGTTAAAAATTCTATCATAAGTATATAAAACTTTTGTATTCTTAAGATTTGATAGTTCCTTGATTGCTTTTTCTCCAGATTCTTTATCTTTAAATTCAGCAATATAGACAAGTTTATCCTCTTTTTTGGGACTTTCTGGGTCTTTACTTGCAGACGAGTCCGCTTTATCTCCTTGGGATTGATTGGAATTTTCTTCTTTGATTTTTGCTTCTTCATTGCTAGTGTTATTGTCTATCACAGGATTTTTACTAACAACTTCTTTTTCCTCAATATTGGAATTTTCTTCTTTGATTTTTGCTTCTTCATTGCTAGTGTTATTGTCTATCACAGGATTTTTACTAACAAATTCTTTTTCCTCAATAATTGTTGTTTTCTTTTCTTCAGTATCCTTTGAAGTTTCTATAAGATTATGAATATCTTCAAGTTTTTCTTTGTTTTCGTTTTGTTTACCTATTACTGTTTCTTTATCAGATATTTTTAAAGAATCTTCAGAACTAGGTGTATCTGCTAGGATTACCTCATTAGGGACATATGCTGCTAAAATAACTGCAGCTGTGGTTAATGACAATACTGTACTTTTTTTCATTTTAATTCCTTACATATTTATTTAACTTCCAATAGATAGTAAACTTTAACTTTGCTAGCATTTGTTATAAAAAGTTTTACTAATACTCTTCGAAGATCGCTTCAAACCGCGTCAACGTCGTCTTAGCGTATGTATGGTTACTGACTTCGTCAGTTCTATCTACAACCTCAAAGCAGTGCTTTGAGCAACCTGCGGATAGTTTTCTAGTTTGCTCTTTGATTTTCATCGAGTATAAGTATTATCTAGGAAATAGAGTAGTACATTTATATATAATTGTTAGCTCTCCAGAAAAATAGTATATCATTTAAAAAATTTAAGTCAAGAAAAATTAACCTACATTAATTTATTTTTTAACAAGCGTTAAAAACATAGAGTCAAAACTTTCGTAGTTAGCTGGGGTACATTATCAGAACATTCACACCATCAAAAATAGTAGCAATCAACTTAAAGCACTAGCAACATCACAAAGTCAAACATCATTAATGAAATATCAGCGCTATTAAACAATATAAAAAACCGCTAATAATAAGACTTAACGGTTATCTTCTACATATCTATTTTTTCAAATCCTCAGTCGTTTATCTACCTATAACCTAGACTTTACGAGTGCCTTGCTCTACCAACTGAGCTAAATTGGCTAACACTTTTATAGTATGGCACTCTCAATTTTTTGTCAGGAAGTTTTAAACGATTTTCTTTATCAAAATCTGGCAAGGATTCTGGGGATCCCATAGTTGAGGAAAAATCTCTAATTTTTTAAAACCAACACTTCGATAAAAGACATTTGTTCGATCATAATCTTTATTAGAGCCTTCTGCTACTGTTTTTACCTGTAGGTAGTCTACTTGTTTGCGTGCTTCACTTTCTAAAGTAGCAAGCAATTGACTCCCAATTCCTCTACCTTGATGAGCTTTTTTTACGCCGAGACAATCAATCTCTGCACACTCTTCACTAGAATAGGACAAGCTTACAAATCCAGTCAAATCACTCTCCTGATAGGCTGCCCAAACTTGCAAATCTTTGGCTCCTTCGATGTAGGCTTGCGTGCTTTCAGGTATTCCAAACCATTCTGGCAAATCCTTTAAAACCTCATCAACAACTGCCATTTTTTGATCTTCATCCTTGACTTCTTCAATTGTAAACATCATAAGTTCCTTTCTTGATTTTAGTCTTACTTTCCCCCTTACGAGCCAGCACTTTCGTAGGCATCCAAGCCCCTATCCCAGAGTTTGAGGGAAATGAAAAAGAAGACAAGGGAAATCAGAATCAAACCACCGATATTAGAGAGCCCATTCTTACCCTGCAAGAAATAACTAGCAGGATAGTAAGCCGTAAAGGCAAATGGCACGATAAAACTGATCAACCAACGAAGGAGCGAATTGTAAATGGAAATCGGGTACTTGGCAAAGTCATTAAACATATAGAAAATGTAAATCATGGCACCTGACTGCTTGGTCCAAAAAGCGATGCTGGCTGTTGCGATTTTTAAAGAAGTGTAAATCAAGGTAGCAAATGGAATACAAACTAGGAAAAGCAGGAATTTTGGAAGAGTCCAAGCGATGCTAGTTACTGTTGTTCCTAATAGAATGCCACCGACCAAAAGTTCACCCAAGGCATCAATCTGAAAGGTCTCAACGAGGATGTGAAAGAGAGGATTGATAGGACGAGTCAGATACTTGTCAAACTCCCCTTTTCGAACTAGTCGTTGACCTAAGGCCCAGAGATTGTCAAAAAAGAGATGGTCCAATCCCTTGGGAATCAAGGAAAATCCATAGATAAAGGCAATCTCTTGAAAAGTCCAACCTTCTAAGGATGGGATATGTTGAAAGATAACATTGAGAAACAAGAGGTTCAGACCTTGAGTCAGAAAGACTCCCAAGACACCTACTACAAAATCAACCTTGTATTCCATGATTTGCTTGATGTATTGTCTGATAAAAATCAGATGCATGCGTTGATATTTTTTCATACTAACCTCCCTGAATAGTGATAAATGACTGGACTCGTTTCCAAATCAACTGAGACAAGCCCACCATCACTATAAGCCAGAAGAACTGGAGCAAAAGCGCTTGAAGAATCTGACTGGCATCGTATTTCCCAACAATGATCATAACCGGAGTGTAAATCAAGGATGAAAAAGGCAAGAAGGAGAGAATAGCTGAAACCACCTTTGGAAAGAAAGCCAAGGGAATCAAACTTCCAGACATAAAGGCCACTATGGAAGTCTTGAGTAGATTGGAACCCCAAAGATTTTTAAAGACAAATGCTGAAAATCCAAAGCAGATGTTAAAGAAAAAGTTAATTAGATAGGCGAGCGTTAAGCTAAAAAGATATAGAACAGTTAATCCCAGCACTTCTACAATCCCTTGCCCAGACAGGATTTTCATCAAAATAATGACACTTAAAAATGGCAGTCCAACAGAGATAAAAATCAACCACTTGGAGCCAAGTTCGGTGAAAAGGTAAGAGGCCGCAAAATGCACTGGTCTCAGCAAGCGCATGATAATGGAGCCATCCTTGACCTCCTCCCCAATCATAAAGGAGCTGTCAGACCTGGTCAAGAGATTGGTCACAAAACTCATGATGATGTAGAAGGTGATATCTGCCATACTGAAGCCCTGAATCAAAGGCTCCTGGGAGGAGTCAAAGACAGCCTTCCAGAGATAAAAGGCCACAAAAGCCCCCATGACATCACCAATCCGATAGAGAATAAAGTTGACTCGATAGGTAATCAACTCCTGAATCCCTGCATTGATAAAGGGTTTATAACGTCTCCACAATTTGACCATCTTAGAGCTCCTTTCGATAGAAGCGACGGATAATATCTTCAATATCTGTATCTACCATCTTCAAATCACGGACTTCAAAATCAGATAAGGTTTGCTTGATAATATCGGCCGACTGGTAGCGGGAACTATCGAATTCAATATTGAGAGTATTTCCTTGTCTATCAATGGACATATCAGGCAAGCCCTCATAATGAGAGACTAGATGATTTTGACCTGGCGTCAGGTCAAAGGAGAGAGTCTTCATCTTGCCAAAGGTCTCCTTGAGCTGACTCACCGTCCCATCAAAAATCTCCTGCCCCTTGTCAATCATAAAAATCCGATCACAGAGTTGCTCAATGTCGCTCAAGTCGTGAGTGGTCAAGAGAATAGTTGTCTCTTCCTCCTGATTAATCTGAGTAATGGCCCGACGAATGTTATCCTTGACCGACACATCCAAACCAATAGTCGGCTCATCTAAAAAGAGAACTTTGGGATTGTGAAGCAAGGAAGCCGCAATATCCGCCCGCATCCGTTGACCTAGTGAAAGAGTCCGCACAGGATCTTTGATAAATTCCTTCAAATCCAAAACTTCATTCAAAAAGTCCATGCGCTTATGGAAAAGCGAGTCTGGCACATCGTAAATCTCCTTCAAGACCGTGTAGGTCTCTTGCAGTGCCAAATCCCACCATAGCTGGGTGCGTTGTCCGAAAACGACTCCAATATCCTTGACATAATCTTGGCGATTGTCCTGTGGAATCTTGCCGTTAATCCGACAAAAACCCGATGTCGGTTTTAAAATCCCTGTCAGCATTTTGATGGTGGTTGACTTCCCAGCACCATTTGCCCCGATAAATCCTAAAATCTGCCCTTTTGGAACTTCAAAAGTTAAATCCTTGACCGCTTCAAAGGTCTGCTTTTCAGGATGAATAAAGGAACGCAAAGCCCCCTTCAAGCCCGGTTCCTTAACAGTCTTCACAAAATTTTTCTGAAGATGTTCCACTTCAATCATCGCCATATCTATCTCCTAAAGTAAAAAATCAACAAACCGTGTCCTCTAAACACAAAAAGCCAATTTCTCATCTCCTAAAATCTGCCTTCTTTATCACAGCAGAAGGTATCAGTATTACTCTATTATAAAGCAGTTAAAAAAGGAAACCAAGTGTTATTCTCGAAAAAGAGAAAATAGTTTTGATACTTGAAAAAATCAAAACCACCCGTCTAATTCACTAAACAAAATGACACAATTCAATAATTCATCAAAGCCTCTACATATTCCTGTAGAGGCTCATTTCAACTTCTCTCATTCTTGCTTGTGAATGTTTAGATAGATTATAAGCCACAAAAAAGCCACCATATGGTGACTTCATTCTTATCTATTTCTCCTCATCCCAACCAGTCTTTTTCTTTGGCAATGCGGACGGCTTCTGTTCGGTTGCCTGCATCAAGTTTAGTCAGGATGGCTGTCATGTAATTTCGGACAGTTCCATTTGAAAGAAAGAGGCTTTCAGCGATTTCTTGGTTGGTTGAACCTTTGGCAACCATGGCCAAGACTTCTTGTTCACGTTGACTGAGTGGATTATTGTCAAAGGCGACACCTTCGACAAGCTCTGGTGAGTACTCCTTTTGACCTGCTAGGACGGTATGGATGGTCGCCATGAGGTCACTGATGGAACGCTCTTTGAGAACGTAGGCATCCACCTGGGCTGCAAGGGCTCGTTTAAAATAGCCTTTTCGTTTGAAGGTGGTCACAATAACGACCTTCGTTTCTCTTTGGTTGGCACGGATCCACTCTAGGACATCAAGGCCTGTCTTAGCTGGCATTTCAATGTCTAAAATGGCTACGTCGACCTCTTCTTTTTCCAAGAGAGCAATGGCTTCTTGACCATCGCTGGCCGCATGGACCTCTTCGACATCGTCTTCCAACATGAGGAGCTGGCAGAGGGCATCCCTCAACATTGACTGGTCTTCGGCAACTAATAATTTCATGCTTTTCCTCCCTCTTTCAAATGTACACGAATAATGGTTGGATGCGATTGAGACAGAATTTCCAAGTCTCCATCTACCAAACTGAGGCGCTCTCTGATACTGTGTAGTTCTTGTCCAGTGACTTCCTCAAAGCCACAACCATCATCCTCAAACTCAAGGACAATACCATGATCACGTCTTAGACGAATCTGACAGCTATCGGCCTGGCTATGTTTGATGACATTATTAGCCAGTTCACGAAGCACCATGGACAAGGTAGACTGACTAACGGGTGACAGGCTGTCTAAATCAAGGCTACTATCCACGGTCAGGACGATATCAGATAGGTCAAAGAGCCGCTCAAGTTCCAGTAACTCCTCGGCCACCGTTCGGTACTTGAGCTTATTGACAATCTCACGCACCTCATACATGGAGTCTCGGCTAATCTGGTTCAATTCTTCCAGATTCTTTCTAGCAGCTTCATACTGCTCCTTGTCCATCTGTTTCAAAGCCAACTCGGTTTTAAGACTCATCATGGCAAAGGTATGCCCTAAGGTATCGTGCAAGTCACGACCAATACGATTACGTTCATTTTCAGCTGATAGGATATTGATGGTACGGTTGGCTTCTTCCATCTTTCTCTCCTGACGTATACGGTTTTGAAAATAGTACATTCCCAACGAAAAGAGGAGAATAGCCATAGACATGAGGTGGGTACCCAAATCGTCTGTCAATAGGAAGGATGATAACGTCAAAATCAAGAGTGTCGCTAGAAAGGATAAGAAGCGATAAGATGATATGCTATCCTCAAAGCGCCAAACGAGAAGATTGACGTTGAAAAAAATAAACCACATCATCCCCCCCTGGAAGGTCAGGGTCATAAAGATAATGTAAGCTAGAGTGTAAAACCACAGAAAGGGAATCCACTTACTATAAGCTTTTTTCAAATATACCATCAGGAGATAAGCTATGGTAAACAGTCCAGTCAAAACTATGGTCCAAACTGGAAAATACCCACCAAAGACTCCCAATACTGGAAAGACAAGGAAAATCAGACTAACAAAATAAGCGAAATCATTTTTCTGGTAAGTTCTAAACATGGTCACTTTCTCTGTAAGATTTAATAAAAAGGGCTAAGCCTGTAGCTATTGTAGCATAGACCAGGATAAAAATGAGTGATTTCCATGAAAATTCCCCTTTTTTTGCAAAATTGACCACCAATTGATTGATATGATAGATGGGTGTCCACTCTGAAATATGCTGAACCCATTTTGGAAACATGGTTACTGGCATCCAAGAACCACCGATAATAGCAAGTCCAAGAAAGACGATATTTCCGACGATAGACATGATTTGTTGAGACTTAATTTGAGCTAGGAGCAAGCCAAAGGATAGGAAGACTAGGCTTGACAAGAGTAACAGAGCACCTGAACCAAGCCAATGTGAGAATGGCATCTCAACATCACGCGCAAAAGCTCCCACACAGAAAGTCACTAGGATAGCTACCATAAAGTTCATAAGAACACGGAAGATTTTAGAGAGGTAATAGGCCTGAATACTGATTTTTGAATGTTCGATATAGGTTAGCCAGTGCTCCGTTTGGTCCTCTCTAAGCATGTAGGGAAAGGTAAAAAAGCCAAAGCTGGACATGGAAAATCCAGTCATGGTCAACATATAAGACAAGATAAAGGCTTTTTGTGACTCTGGGTCAGGACTCATTTCCATACCTGAATACAAGAGGAAAAATCCGACGGGCATTCCGATAGACATGATAAAGACTGGCCAACTGCGCCATGTTTTTATCCATTCGATTTTAAGTAGTGCTTTCATGACTTGTCCTCCCTTGTGCTATCAAATAGGCTATCTAAAAGTGTCTTGTTTTGAATTTCAATGTCAGAAATGCGACAGCCCTGAGCTTGTAAACTACTCCACACACTTTCAATATCTTTAGTCATAAAGGTTACAACATCACGTTTTTCAGTCACATCATAAATGTCTGCCAGTTTGTCAAGACTTGGCGCAAAGCGACTTGATAAGGTGACTTGTTTTTCCTTTTCTTCGCTACGCATAGCGTGTGGCGTAGTATCCCTGATGAGTTTCCCCTGATGAAGGACCAAAATACGGTCAGCTGTGTGCTCGACTTCTTCGATATAGTGGGACGAATAGAGGATGGTCACACCTGACTTTTTCAGATCATTGATGATTTCCCAGAAACGTTGGCGTGTCGTAGTGTCCATCCCTGCTGTCGGTTCATCTAAAAAGAGAATGTCAGGCTTACCAATAAGACAGAGAACAAAAGCAAGAAGACGTTTTTGCCCTCCTGAGAGTTTGTCCGCAAACTGCTGATACTGGTCATCTTTAAATTGTAAGAGTGCTTGAATTTCTTCTTTAGATAACCCATTTTCAGAAATATCTTGGAAAAAAGCAATCAGTTCCCTAACTCTTAATTGTGAAGGAATAGTATTTTCTTGAAGGAGAACCGCAATTTGATCTTGCGCTTTTCCCTTTTTACCCTTGATAAAGACTTGACCGCTACTGGCTTTCTTATCGCCAAGAATACAGGACATTAAGGTCGTTTTACCAGCACCATTTGGCCCAATTAAAGCAAGACAGTCGCCTTGTCCTACCTCAAAGCTAATATGGTCTAAAATCGTTTTTCCCTTAATCTTTTTGACAAGATTTGTGACTTGAAGGATTGTTTCACTCATGTTTGTGATTTCCTTTCTTTTGGTAGAAGGCTAGAAAAACATAACAAGCTGCAACAGATACGCCCATAATACTATAGAGAATATCACTGCTGCCATGAAGTAGGACATAAGCAAAGAGGATGGTCCAAGTTGTTGCTAGGAGCATAATGCTTAGTATTTTCAATAATTTCATACTGGGCCTCCTAGTTTTTCAATTCTTTAATGACAAGGTCGATAAAACTTTTAGCCATAGTGATGAGAATGTAGGCTGAGATAGACAAGCCAATAATCATGCCCAGATTTGAGAAGATAGCTTCAAAATTGCCTTTTTCAAAAAAGTCAGTAAACATGCTAAGTCCAGCAAAGACAGTTCCGATGACAGCGTAGATAAGGTAAGATGTTTTGATTTTCATGAGATGACCTCTTTCGTTTTTTATTATTTCTAAGTTATGACTAAAGTATATCTTTTTGGTCATTCTCTTTTTAGCACCAGATGTCATGACATGACATGACATTTGTCATGTGACGTAAAAAAGCCGACCCAAGGTCAGCTTCAAGTGGTGAATAAACGTTTTTAAATATGCCATGAATTAAGAAGGCCTGCATATAATGACATCACATTCTTTTTGAGAACAAAGTGAGTTTAACTGAGACTTTCCGCTATGATACCCCCCTAAGAACTAAAACTTCAGAGGTTCAGAAATATCGAGACCTTATACTCTAAGCTTAGGTATGGAACTTCCTTGACGTTCGCTGACGTCCATCATCACCTAAGGACAGTCTCGAAAAAGATTCTTTATTAAAAAATAAAAGCCAACCCAAGGTCAGCTTTTCATTTATCTTAATGACTATTTTTTGAATGGTTCTTCCACCATGATGAGAGGATGGAACCTGAGATATTGTGCCAAATACTGAAGATAGTTGATGGGATGGCAGCTTGTGGCACGAAATATTTCATGGCAAGGGTTGCTCCAAGACTTGAGTCTTGCATCCCCACTTCGAAAGTAATGGCTTTTTGTTGTGGTTCTTCCAAACCAAGGATTTTTGAAAATCCAAAACCAAGGGCATAACCACAAAGGTTATGAAGCATAACAACTGGGATAACAAGGGCTGTCGCTGCTGTGAAAATATTGGCATGGTTGGCAGAAACAACTGCTCCAACAATCAAGAGGATGGCAGCTTGTGAAATCAAAGGCATAATCTTGATGATGGCATCGATTTTCTTACCAAAGATTGAGTGAACGAGCACACCCAAGATAATAGGGACAACCACGATACGCAAGGTACTTAGGAAGAGGCTTTGGGCAGGGACACTCACGTACTGACCAGCCAAGAATGACAAGAGGGTTGGAATCATGAGTGGTGCCAAAAGAGTTGAGAGGGTTTCAATAGAGACATCCAAGGCAACATCCCCACCTGAAAGGAAGGCCATGACACTCGATGAAGTCCCACTTGGACAAGAGCCAACAAGGATAACCCCTGCTGCTGTCGCACCTTTCAGATGGAAAATCATACAAAGCAACCAAGCCAAACCAGGCATGATGACATAGTGGGCTACAGTCCCGAGAACAACTGGAATTGGACGCTTAGCAATACGTTTAAAATCTTCAGTTGTCAAGGTAAGCCCCATACCAAAGAGAATCAAACCAAGCAGATAAGCCGTATTGGGAATGACCCAACTACTAGTTGCGGGAAGGGCATAGTTAAAGGCCGCCCAGAGGATAACAGCTACAGTAAACCATTTGCTGAGCCATTTACTAAAAGATACAAGTGACTCCATAATGAAACCTTCTTTCTATTTTCACAGAATAGTATAGCACTTTCATTTTGAATTCCAAGGTAAATTTCGAATTTTCTGAAATTAATTTCAAAAAAAATAAACCCTCACACTTAAGATGCGAGGATTATTGATTTTATAAACCTTAAGACTTATCTTCTAACTTCTCTTCAAACTGTTGAGTCCGTTCTTCGCCCCACCATAGTGGCAATAATTCGCCCAAAGTAATGGTTTGACGTGTGTCGTAGTCAACCATAAACTCCAAGTTACGATTGTCAGGATGGAGTTCCATTAGAAATTCTCGACAAGCCCCACAAGGCATGCCAGATGGTCCACCATGAGGTGGCTGGTCACGAAAGGCGATAATACGCTTGACCTTAGTTTGACCAGTTTCTTGATACATATTGAAAAGGGCAGCTCTTTCGGCACATAGACGGAAAACACCACACGTTCCTTCCATACAAAAGCCCGTGAAAATTTGCCCATCTCCAGCCTCAACGGCAGCCACAACGTGTCTAGCATAGACAAAGTCTGAGACTTCCTGTGGCTGATACAAGGCTTGAGCCTTTTCATACATTTTCTGCCAGATATCCATTATTTCTCCTTTAACCTCGATCACTTTCCCTTTGAGACTTGATAAAGAGTGCAAGCCCTGTTGCTACTGCAGTATAAGCTACAATAAACAGGAGTGATTTCCATGAAAATTTCCCATTGATAGCAAAATTAACGACCAATTCATTGACATGATAGACAGGTGTCCACTCAGAGATGCTCTGAACCCACTTAGGGAACATGGAAATAGGAACCCATGAACCACTCACTATAGGCAAGACAAGGTAAATAATATTTGCCACAAGAGACATGAATTGTTGAGATTTAATCTGAGCGATAAGTAAACCAAAAGCTAGAAAGAGCAGACCGGACAAAAGTAAGAGAGCACCTGACCCTACCCATCTAAAGAATGGCATCTCTACATCTCGGAAAAAGGCACCTACACAAAAGGTCACAATAATGGCAACCATAAAGTTTAGAAGCACACGAAAGATTTTAGAAAGATAATAAGCTGCAATACTAACCTTTGAGTGCTCGATATAGGTCAACCAGTGTTCAATTCGGTCCTCTTGCAACATATAGGGAAAGGTAAACAAACCAAAACTAGACATGGAGAAGCCAGTCATGGTCAGCATATAAGACAGCAAAAACTCTTTTTGAGCTTCTGGAGTAGGTGCTGAGAAGATACTAGAAAAAAGGAGGAAAAATCCGACAGGTATCCCGATTCCCATGATAAAGACTGGCCAGCTTCGCCACGTTTTAATCCATTCAATTTTTAGTAATGCTTTCATGCCTTGTCCTCCCTTGTTGAATCAAATAGGCTATCCAAGAGTGTTTTATTTTGAATTTCAATATCAGAAATTCCACAGCCCGAATTTTCAAGACTTTGCCATACCTTTTCGATATCTTTGGTCATGAAGCTGATGACATCCCTCTTTTCAGTGATTTCATAGATATCTGGCAGTCCATGAACAATGCTAACAAAGCTACTTGGAAGAGTGACTTGTTTCTCTTTCTCTTCATGTCGCATAGCGTATGGCGTAGTATCTCTGATAAGTTTCCCTTGATGGAGGACTAAGATACGGTCAGCCGTGTGTTCCACTTCTTCAATATAGTGAGAGGAATAGAGAATGGTCACACCTGATTTTTTCAAATCATTAACAATCTCCCAGAAACGCTGACGAGTGGAGGTATCCATACCCGCTGTCGGTTCGTCTAAAAAGAGGATTTTAGGTTTATCAATCAAACAAAGGACAAAAGCCAGAAGACGTCTTTGACCACCTGAGAGTTTGTCCGCAAACTGCTGGTACTGGTCTTCCTTAAATTGCAGGAGTTCCTGAACCTCTTGATTGGTCAAGGGATTATCAGAAATAGATTGGAAGAAGGCAATCAGCTCTTCCACTTTTAAACTATTTGGAATGGTATTTTCCTGAAGGAGAACCGCAATTTTATTTTTGGCCTTACCTGCCTTACCATCAATGAGGACCTGACCACCGCTGGGCTTTTTATCTCCAAGAATACAAGACATCAAGACAGTCTTACCCGCCCCATTAGGTCCAATCAAGGCAACACAATCTCCCTGATTTATCTCAAAACTAATATCCTCTAAAATGGTCTTTCCCTTGATTCTTTTTCCAAGGGATGTGACTTGAATAACCGTTTCACTCATACCTGTGATTTCCTTTCTTTTGTATAGGAACCATGCTAATTGACAATAGAGCTGATATCATTGGACTCCCTTAATACTCCACTTCCAACTCCGTACAGAAGAGACTTCCGCTCAGATGAAGTCTCGTTTCAACTTGCTCGAAATCAGATTCGAAACGATCCACCTTCACAGATGACAGAGGATGTGAAATTCCAGTGGTATCCATGACACAGCCGTGAGGAAGTCGGATATGAACTTCACCAAACTTTGCATCAAGATGAACAGCTACCCGATCTGACGCAAATTTGGCCTGACTCAAATCCAACCAAAGCTCACCAAAAGCTAGATTCATATCAATCGTTTCGACTTCTTGAGAATAGATACGATACCTATCCTCAGCCATATAGGTCTTAACAGAAATATGAGGCCCCTCTTGGTCATTCTTATTAACCTTATAGTCTTTAGTGAGACCCTTCTTTTGACTACGACCATAAAAAAGCTCTAAGGCCAAACCAATGAGAAAGATACCGCTAAAGAGATTCCACTGTGCAAAATCAAGGTTTAACAAGTCATGAACATAGGGTGATAAGAAGGCCAAACCAAGAAAAACGAGGAGAGGCCGCCTATTCAGGATACCAAAACAAAAGAAGGCCACGAAGAAAACCAGATTATAATTGACCATGATCCAAAAATCTGGAATAAAGGCACTAGCGATAAAACAAGCTGCTAGTAAAAGCAATAAGAAAGACCGAAGATTAAACCGTTGCATAAGAAGACTCCTTTCTAAAGAAATGATTGCAATTTTCCAATTATTTTCACTATCAGTATAGCACTATTTGTAAACGTATTCAATGTTATATAAGAAGGAATTGCAAGAAAAAAAGAGCTTTCGCCCTTTCATCATTTTTCAATGTTTGACAGTTACCTGTCCAAAGGATACTGAGCCTGTTAGAGAAACTGTAGTGCTAGACAAGTCTCGCTCTCCCAGACTATCGTAGCCTTTCACTCCTGCTAGGCTTGTATGAAGCCCATGTGTATCCACTTGCCAATCCTTAGGCACTCGAATGACAACATGAGAAAAATTGGCCTGAACCACAATCTGAGGTCGGTCCGTCATAAACTGAGCCTGACGCAAATCTAAAGTCAAACGTCCAAAATCGGCATTGGCATAGACAGTTTCGAGGTTTTGTGAAGTCACCACCTGAACAGACTCTGAAAATAAGGTCTTAGCAAAAATCTCTCGCTCATGTTCTTTAGAAACCTTGTAAGAGAAGTTCTTTTTATAACTTGGCTTGCTCAAACGGTCCACCGCAATTCCCAAGATAAGAATCCCTACAAACAGGGTCCATTCTGAATAGTCCAATCTAAAGAGGTCATGAATATAGGTTGATAGAAAAGCCATTCCCAAGAAAAAGAGAAATTTCCCCTTAGATTGCCAACTCAAAAGCACAAAAAGCAAGGCCAAAATCAACTTATAATTAAAGGCCAAATACAAATCTGGAATAAAGGCTGTCGCGATAAAATAGGCAGCAATGATAAGTAGGGTGATAACACCTGCATTAAAGCGTCTCATAACAGTTCCTTTCTAAATCCTATCCTTGAGTTTTTCCACAAAAAGGTAGGCTGCTGGACAGAAAAGCGTATTTTTAATAGTCAGATGATTGATCTGATAGATTTTCTTACGGTCTGTGTGAGGAAAGGCTGCACAGGCCTTGGGGCGGACATCATAGATGTCACAGAGATTATCAGGCCCCAAAAATGGACAAGGCATGGACTTGAAGACCTTATCGCCATCCTCATCTACTTGCAAGTACATCTCCTCGAAAGCAGGTAACTTCATGCGAAAATGCTTGGCAATACGAGTAATGTCCTGCTCTGTGAAGTCTGGGCCTAGTGTCTTACAACAATTGGCACACTGGACACAATCAATCTCCTGAAAAACTTCATTGTGTACCTGCTGAACAATCTTATCTAAATTTTTAGGGGCTTTCTTCTTGAGTTGTGCTAGAAATTTACGGTGCTCCCCCTGCTTTTGACGTGCCAATTCCTCGTAACGTTTGACATCAATAGTCTGTGACATGTGTTTTCTCCGATGATTTATAATTCTTTCATCTATTATAGCATAAAAGAAATAGAGCCTAGCTTGAACTAGACTCTATGTTAGTTACATCGATACGATTCTACGATAAGAACGCGACGTTAGGGCGAAAACCAAGACATAGGCTAGGAAGAAGACGCCACAAACAATAATAGTGACCACTAACATAAGATTTGGATTGAGAACCCCAATAACACGCACAATCAAACTGATCATATGGTAAGCAAAGGCTAAGTGTGTAAAGGCAAAAATCAGAGGGAGGAAAAAGACAGTAAGAACTTGTTTACGAATGGTTTTCTTGACTTGTTGATCGTCCAACCCAATCTTTTGAAGAATAACAAAGCGCTCACGATCCTCATAACCTTCAGAAATCTGTTTATAGTAAATCACGAGAACTGTGCCAAGCATAAAGATAATGGATAAGAAAATACCGATAAATAAGGTTCCGCCAACAAAGCCATTTAGCATCCCTTCTACATCATATCGGCTATTAGCAGTGAGGTTAGGCCCAGGGACACCAGTAGTTTGTCCAGCTAACTGTTGCGTTTCTTTATCCGTGAGTTTGTCTAGCAAATCTGAATTTTTCTTGGCTTCATGTGTAGGGTCTTTGACGTTAACACCAACATAAGTAGATTGAGTGGTTGCTGTTCCTTTGATACTTTCTTTAAAATTATCCATATCAGGAACGACAAGGTAGCTATAATCAGAAACTATGGTTGTAAAGATATTAGGTACTTTACCTTTAATAAAGTCATTAAGGCTTTCCTGAATCTGGTAGTTTTGACCATTGATAGAGACACTCTTTTGATCTTTCAATATTTTATTTTTAGTAAATAAGCCAACTTGATTTGAAGTCAGATTGAGGTCTTTACCTGTTAATTGCTTATAAGTTGCTTGTGAGAAGACAAGAAAAACTGACTTTGGTAGAACTTTTCTTTCATTCTCAGAAAAGATGGTTAGCTTGTTTTTTTCTTGTTCTTTGATACCAAAGTAGAGGTAAGTTACTTCCGTTTTTCTATTTACCTGATTTCCCGACTGTGATAAGAAATCATCCATAACCTTTTGTGTACTTGTTACATCTACATTCGTTCCGGTAACTGAGTACTCATGTGGAGCAGCACTGGCCAAATAGTCTTTTTTTCCAGCATAGATACTTGCAGCACCTACAAGCGTCACCAGAACCATACTTGAGAGGATAGCAATGGTAGCAAGCCCAACTGCGTTTTTCTTCATTCGAAAGACAAGGTTGGAAATGGAAATCATATTATTAGGCTTGTAATAGTAGCTTTTCTTCTTTTTCAAGAGTTGTAGAACTACTGTTGTCCCAGCGTTAAAGAGAAGATAAGTCCCTAAAATGACCAGTAAAACAGCTAGGAAAAAACTGATAATAGCCGTTACTGGATTCTGAACAGAAAGAGCAAGATAGTAACCATATCCCATAGTCCCAAGTCCTAAAAGGGTTTGAATAACTAGGAAGCGTCCTTTTTTCTCACCCTTAAGGCCATCTTTAGTTAATTGTAAAGGATTAAGCCGTAGTAATCGGAAACCATTTACCAAAACCAACAAACTAAAAATACAAGCAAAGATGACAAGAACAATAGGAATTGTCATTACTTGAAAGGTCGAAACCAAACCAGTACTTTCACCGATAAGCCTTTGAAGAAAAGCATAAATGAGTTTATCGAATAGCGCCCCTACACCTATACCTAGAAGCAAAGTCACAAAACCCATAATCATCGTTTCTTTTAAAATCATGCTAAAGAGGTGACGTTTCTCTAAGCCTAGCACACTATAGAGACCAAGCTCCTTTGAACGATTTTTCATGACAAAGCTGTTGGCATAAAGAACAATAATCCCAGAGGATAGGGCGACAATCCCAAGTCCCAACCCCAAAACCATCTTGATAGCATCTGCCCCAGGTAAGTCATCCAGATGCGAATTAAGCGTTAAAGATGTAAAAATATAGGTAATGGCAATAACCAGAATAGTTGCCAATGTATACGGATAGTAAAGCTTACGATTTTTTATGAGATTGGACAAAGCCAGTCTATTGGTTAGACGAAACATATTAGTTCACCTCACTTGCCATTGTAGTTAGTGTATCGGAAATTTCTTGGAACATTTGATGTTCAGACTTATCCCCTTTGAAGATTTGATTATAAAGAATACCATCCTTAATAAACAAAACACGCTGCGCACGACTGGCGGCCGCTGTTGAGTGAGTTACCATAAGAATGGTCTGACCGCTGGCATTAATAGTTTCAAAGACATCCAAGAGTGCCGCTGAAGATTTTGAATCCAAGGCGCCTGTTGGCTCATCTGCTAAGAGGATTTCTGGTTTAGTGATGATCGCACGCGCAACTGCAACCCTTTGCTTTTGACCACCTGAAATTTCATAAGGGTACTTCTCTAGCAAGGAATGAATTCCCAGTTGACGACTGATAGCTTCAACTTGTGTCATCATTTGCTTAACTGAGCGTCGAGAAAGGACCAAAGGTAGCAGGATATTATCTTTAACTGATAGGGTATCTAAAAGATTGAAATCCTGGAAAACAAACCCTAATCTTTCACGACGGAAACTGGAAGCATCCTTATTTTTAATAGTTGCTGTGTCCATACCATTAAGGTAGACACGCCCTGACGTTGGTTTATCAAGCATGGCAAGAATGTTGAGCAGGGTTGATTTTCCTGAACCAGACTCACCCATAATAGCAACATACTCACCCTTCTCAACCGTAAAATGGATATCTTTAAGGGCTTCAACCTGATTTCCTTTGAAACGTGTTTTATAAATTTTTTTAACATGTTGAACATCTAGTAATGTCATAATAAGCTCCTTTATTAGTAGAATTAGGAGAGATTTTAGGAATCTCTTACTTAACTTCGATACCATTTTATAGAAAAAGCAGGGGCAAAACCATAACCCTTGCTTTCATTTGTCGTCTAATTTCTTACACTTTTGTAAGTTATCAATCAATGGCTAACTTCTTCTTTTGAAAATGAATGGAGACTGTGGTTCCTTGGCCTACTTGGGAGCTAATACTAATATCATGTCCAAGCTGATCAGCAATTTTCTTAGAAAGATACAGTCCTAGCCCAGAGGATTGCTGGGTCAGTCGGCCATTGTAACCTGAAAAGCCACGCTCAAAAACCCGTAGAATATCACTATTTTTAATACCAATCCCAGAATCTTTAAGATGAAGCCCATTATCTTTAAAGTAAATGTCAATGCCACCACTTTTTGTGTACTTCAAACTATTTGACAAGACCTGCTCTATGATAACCAAGAGCCATTTTTCATCTGAAACGACCTTAACATCCAAGTCATGTAGATTAATAGTCAATCCTTTTTGAATAAAGAAAAGACTATGTTTTCTAACAACTTCTTTAACCAAGGGTTCTAATGTAACCTGCCTCAACTGCAAATCATCATGAAAATTCTCTAAACGTAAATATTGCAAGACCAAATTGGTGTAAGAATCAATCTTGAATACCTCTTGCTCCAAGAGAGCCCTCGTTTTACTATCCGTAACATCCTGAAGCAATAATTGACTAGCTGCTATTGGCGTCTTGATTTGGTGCACCCAAAGCGTATAGTAGTCCATCAAATCTGTATAGCGCTTGCGCTCCTCCTCAGTCTGAGACATCTGGCTCTCCCTAGCACTTTCCAAGGCTTGGGCCAGGTAAAATTCTAAAGGACTTGATGGTGTGATTTCCTCATAGAGATAGGCTAAGTTATAAAAGTGATAGGACCTAACCAAGTCCCAAATAACCATGATGATAGTCACAAAGGTCATTATGGTCAAGGCATAATAAAGAATATCTGCCGCCTCTTCAAATAAAAAGGCAAACAAGACCAATATGATTCCATTAAAGACAAATAAAAGATAGAAAGTCAGACGAGACCTAATATGGTATTTGATAAATTGACACTTACCCATCATGACGCAACCCGTAGCCAACACCTTTCTTGGTTTCAATAAAATCCTTCAAACCCACTGCCTCTAACTTCTTACGTAAACGAGCTACATTAACTGACAGGGTATTGTCATCAATAAAGAAGTCACTATTCCAAAGCTCCTTCATCAGGTCTTCCCGACTAACGATATTACCAGCATGATCAAAGAGAACTTGTAAAATCTGAAACTCATTCTTTGTCAAAGAAATGACCTCTCCCTGATAAACCAAATCCATGGCCTTAAGGTTCAGAATCACACCCATATATTCCAAGAGACTCTGATCCTTACCAAACTCATAAGAACGGCGTAACAGTCCTTGAATTTTTGCCAAGAGAACATTTTGGTCAAAAGGTTTAGTCACAAAGTCGTCCCCACCCATATTGATTGCCATAACAATATCCATGGCCTGATCTCTGGAAGACAAGAACATAATAGGCACCTTGGAGACCTTACGAATTTCCTGACACCAATGATAACCGTTGAATAGAGGTAAACCAATATCCATAAGAACCAAGTGGGGCTCTACTTTTACAAAAATAGATAATACTTCCATGAAATCTTCAACAAGAACAACTTCGTAACCCCACTGTTCTAGCATTTTTTTGACTTGTTGACGGATAACCTCGTCGTCCTCTACTAATAAAATCTTATGCATAACTCTACCTCTTTCATTTCCCACTATTATAACAGAAATGCTAGAAGAAACGACCATTCTTAGCAAATCTTACAATAATGTTAGATTGAATTTTCCAACTCTTTACAAATAGAATATATAAAGAGGTAAAAAATGCTAACTTATGACGAATTCAAAGAATCTATGGACAATGGTTTTATTAAAGGTGATACTGCCCAGATAGTCTGAAATAACGGTAAAATCCATGACTACGTTTTAGATGGTGAACAAGTTGAGCCACACGAAACATTGAGCATAGAAAAAGTATCGGATATAATAAAGGAACTAGACGGGAACAACTAAAAAAGCACATAGTTTATCTAAGTGCCTTTGCAAGAAGTTTCTTAATTATTCAAATGTAGCAATTAACTCGGTGAGTCGGGCAATATTAGCTTCATCAGCGTATTTAGAATCTTGATAATATAAGATATCATGTTCTTCTTTAGGGTAGTTTTTTCTTAGGAATCTAGCTACTTCATCGTAGAATTTCACCGATGCTTTGTAGTATTCAAGTTTCTGCTTATGTCTAGAGAGTAAAAAATTATTAAGATCCCAGTTAGCAAATTCTTTATCTAAATTCGCATAATACTCTTTCAGAGAATGTATTTCCCAGAGTTTAGAATACTTCTGTTGTACTTCCTTACCAAATGGTGTTGGTTTTACTAAATTAGTTTCTTCATTATATTCCAGTAAACCATCAGCAAAGAATCTTTTAGTCACTTCGTTAGGGTTTAAATGATATCTATCATAGTAATATCTAGGAATTCGAACATCTAAAATTCTACCTTTTTGAGTTTTCCCCCACCATACAAGCAATAAAAGCTCTCTTAATTTATAACCTTCTGGAGTATGGTAAGAATCATCAAAAGCATCGTAATAATCTCCTTCGATAAAATCAGACCATTGAGGTCTATGTAACATGATATTTTGATAACGACTATCAAATATAGGAGAATCATTATCGACAGAAACTGTAGAACTTGATTCTACTTCACTATTCTTTTTAGATGGTAATAGTGAAGTAGGATAGGATTGTTTGTTTTTGTTTCTCTTTTTTATTAAGTAGAAAATAATATACCCAACAAAGCCCACTACGAAGTATATCCAAGTATAATATACCAAGGTTATGAATAAGGTTACGAATATTGCTCCTACTAGTATTTTCTTCATACAGATTTCCTATTAATATATTTTTATAAATTATGATATTCCTCTATAACTGTCGCTTTATAAACGAATGCGTTTGAGTTTTTATTGCAAATATTAAGTTAAACTACCATTACTCAGGTATTCAGCGGACTATCTTCTTATATTCTATCTATTCTATTTATTGAAGTCAACAAAAGATTAAATTTTTTACTATTTTAAAACTTTTTCATAGAATTATTCAATAGAAATAAAACACTTATATAAATAAACCTATGAAAAAGAGGCACATAATAACAATAAATACCCCAAGAAACGACCATTCTCAGCAAATCTTACAATAATGTTAGATTGAATTTTCCAACTTTTAAAATAGTGCGTTTTCATAGGAAAAATCCTTTGAGTCTTCAAAGAAAATATAGTATTATAATAGAGTTGATGTTGGTTTATCATCAACCAACGACAGCTTCATCGAATAATGAGAACATTACTTATTTATGTCACGAATCGGCGTGACGTTTCTACAAGGTGCCGTAACACCTAACAATGAGTAAGTCATAAAGTCATAATAAGATTTTACCGTCTTTTTATGATTTTAAAGGCTTGCTTTGCAAGCCTTTTTCTATTATTCGATTGTCTTTGATTTTTTTGAGTCTTTTACAGAATCAAAAGAAAGTCAACATACACTTTAGTTATATTTTTTATAGGAGGTAATATGAAATTACTGGAAGACCGCATTCTCAAAGATGGGAATGTCCTTGGGGAGAACATCCTCAAAGTTGACTCTTTCCTCACTCACCAAGTGGACTTTGACCTCATGCGTGAGATTGGAAAGGTCTTTGCTGACAAGTTCAAAGATGCAGGCATCACTAAGGTAGTAACTATTGAGGCATCTGGTATTGCTCCGGCCCTCTATGCTGCTGAAGCTTTGGATGTCCCTATGATTTTTGCTAAGAAGGCTAAAAATATCACCATGAATGAAGGAATCCTCACTGCTGAGGTCTACTCCTTCACTAAGCAGGTGACTAGTACTGTCTCTATCGCAAGCAAGTTCCTCACTCCTGAAGATAAGGTCCTCATCGTTGATGACTTCCTAGCTAACGGTCAAGCTGCCAAAGGCTTGATTCAAATCATCGAAGAAGCTGGTGCACACGTTGAAGCGGTTGGTATCGTTATTGAGAAATCTTTCCAAGATGGTCGTGCCCTTCTGGAAGAAGCTGGCTACCCAGTCGTTTCACTTGCTCGTTTGGATCGTTTTGAAAATGGTCAGGTCGTATTTAAGGAGGCAGACATCTAATGCAAAACAAAGAGAAACACTCGCAGGCAGCGGTCCTAGGACTGCAACACCTACTTGCCATGTACTCGGGATCAATCCTGGTTCCAATCATGATTGCTGGTGCTTTGGGATATTCAGCCCATGAATTAACCTACTTGATTTCAACAGACATTTTCATGTGTGGTGTAGCAACCTTCCTCCAACTTCAACTTAATAAATACTTCGGTATCGGTCTTCCAGTTGTTCTTGGGGTTGCCTTCCAGTCAGTGGCACCACTGATTATGATTGGTGAGAAACACGGTAGCGGTGCTATGTTTGGTGCCCTTATCGTTTCAGGGATTTATGTTATCCTCGTTTCTGGCGTCTTCTCAAAAGTGGCCAATCTCTTCCCCTCTATCGTTACGGGATCTGTCATCACAACTATTGGTTTGACCCTCATCCCTGTGGCTATCGGAAATATGGGGAACAACGTTGATAAACCAACTGGTCAAAGCCTCTTCCTTGCAGCTATTACCGTTCTCATCATCCTTTTGATTAATATTTTCACTAAAGGATTTATCAAATCCATCTCAATCTTGATTGGTTTGATTGTCGGTACTGCTATCGCAGCAAGCATGGGCTTGGTTGACTTCTCACCAGTGGCTGCGGCACCTATTGTCCACGTGCCAACACCATTCTACTTTGGAATGCCAAAGTTTGAGTTATCATCAATCATCATGATGTGTATTATCGCTACAGTGTCTATGGTTGAATCAACTGGAGTTTACTTGGCCCTCTCTGATATTACCAAAGAACCACTCGATAGCACTCGCCTTCGTAACGGTTACCGCGCTGAAGGTTTGGCTGTTCTCCTTGGTGGACTCTTCAACACCTTCCCATACACTGGTTTTTCACAAAACGTTGGTCTTGTGAAATTGTCAGGTATCAAGACTCGCTTGCCAATCTACTATGCAGCTGGTTTCCTTGTTCTTCTTGGACTCCTTCCTAAGTTCGGTGCCTTAGCGCAAATCATCCCAAGCCCAGTCCTTGGTGGCGCTATGCTTGTCATGTTCGGTTTTGTTTCTATCCAAGGAATGCAAATCTTGGCACGTGTTGATTTCGCCAACAATGAACACAACTTCTTGATTGCTGCGGTATCAATCGCTGCAGGGGTTGGTCTTAACGGTAGCAACCTCTTCAACAGCCTACCAAATGCTTTCCAAATGTTCTTCTCAAACGGTATCGTGGTCGCAAGCTTGCTTGCCATTGTCCTAAATGCCATTTTGAACCATAACAAAAAAGAAAAATAACACAAGAACACCTGAGTCGCTTGACTTAGGTGTTTTTGTTTGAAATTAAAATCTTCAAGTTTGTAAATCGAAAGAAAAGACTAAGCAACTACTCTGTCTAACTTTTACTGAAAGTAGCTCGTACTATTTAATTCTTACGATTGACTTATTTTCAATTCTATAGACAGCATCGTAATCTTCCAAATTGTAATGATGGGCAATTTCAATAATACTATTAGGCAATTGTTGCAAGACATTTCTTATTTCCTTTGAACTTGCTGCATCTAAAGAAGCCATCATCTCATCCGCAAGTAAAACCTGCTTGCCTCTCAAAATAGCACGTGCAATCTCCAGTTTTATGATTTGACCACCTGAAAAGTTATCTCCAGTTAATTCATAGTCTAATTGGTGACAACAAGCCTCCCATAGTCCAACCTTTTTCAGTGTTGAAATGAGCAATGAGTCAGAACAATCTTGATAAAGAGTTAGATTATGTCGCACACTTGTATGAAAGACATAGGGATTTTGATGAATAATTGCAATGTTATCTAAATTTGGAGTCAGCTCCCTTCCATCAATGCTTTTAAAAATGATTTCCCCACTATATGCCTTATCTTGCCCTGATATTAACCTAAAAAGTGTTGTTTTCCCAATACCACTATCACCAACTATAAGATTATGCTGAGACAATGAAAAAGTAACCGTAACATCTCGAAAAATCTCTTGATTATCATAAGATTTAGTGACATTTTTTAACTGAATTTCTTCTAAAGTATGTATGTGATGCCCTTTTGAAGGAATTTCTGCCTCACTTCCAAATGTCAATAATTTATCTTTTATCACTTGACTTGATTGAATACTTGCAATAGCCTCCAGAATTTGTTGTAAGGGGTTAATGAGATATGTTGATGCAGACATCATAGCAATAAGTGTAGTGATTGAATTTTGTTTCATTACAAGACCAATCACAAACGGTCCAATCAAACCGATAGCTTTCAGAGGTCCTGTCCAAAACATAACCAAATTCTGAAGTGTATAATATTTAAATTGTGTCTTCTCCATCTCACCAAGTGTTACGAGAGTTTGCCTTACATTTTCTTTTTCTGCCTGGTTGCAAATAATCGTTTCAATCCCCTTACCAAAGTCTGTGATAGCTCTTAAATTCTTCTCTTTTGAACTACTTAGTAATTCTCCTGATTCTTTTAATTTTCTCTTAAATATAAACTGAGGCAAAATCATCAGAAAAGCACCTACAGTAAAAAGACTACCCACAATAACATTTTGTTTGAGCAGATAAATAACAGATACTAGGACAGAGGCACCCCACACTGGTGAGATAAGAAATGATTGAAGGAACTCCTGGTCTACGATTCCAAGATCTTGTGTCAAGAGTGAGCAAAGCTCAGAATCAGAGTTCTTTTTAGGAAAGACAGCATAATTCTTCAAAATATTCCCTGATAGTCTTAGATTAAACGCCCTAATAATAGAACGAAGCAGAATATTCTCTATATACATAAAAGCGTACACAGCCACCCAAAGAGAAATACCCGAAAAAGTAAAAACTATTAAATCCCGACTATTACAGCTATCTAAATGACCTGCCATCTGGATAATTACAGGAATAACAATTCCTTGACACGAATAAAGAAGTGCAAAAATGATATAAAGTACTATTTCCTTCTTAGGAAGTAACTTAATAAACTTAACCATCATTGTGATACAGCAACTGATTTATTTTTTCAATAATCATTGCTTTTACCTCCTTCCATTTGATACTATTATTTTAGTTTATTAATAGTATCAACTATTGAAATTTCGGAAATCCGATAAGGAAATTTTATATGGAACTAGGTCAAAAATTTAAGCAGATTCGCAAACAGAGAAAATATACTATTCAAAGACTCGCTCAAGTGGCTGGATCTGTGGCGAGTATTTCAGACTTTGAAAATAACAAAACATCACTCTCAAATGATATTCTTTTCAAACTTTTAAAACACCTAAAAGTCGAATATAATGAATTTTTCGGACAAGAATATCTTGTGGACGAAACCTACATAAAACTTGCTAATCAATACAATCACGCCTCAAATAATCTAGATTTTGAAGCACTAAAGCAAGTCGCAGAAAGATTTCGCATTTTAGGAGAAACTAATTATAGCGATTATCTGATTAGTCTTTGTATTACCTGTCAGGTTTCAAAACTTCAAAACCAGCCAGTTAACCAAGATATTGCTACAGAACTTCAAAACTACTTCTTTTCGATTGATATTTGGACACTTCTTGATATTGATTTACTGGATATGGTAAAGGATATCTTCACAGAAGATGCGCTAAAAATCTACATTAAAGAACTCCTATCAATTCTCGGTAAAAATCCTAGAAATAATTTAGATCGAATCACTTTAGATGTTATCAGTCGTTGTATTTTCCAAATCATTCTTTACGGAAATCAAGAAGATAGTGATTACTATCTAAACGAACTAAAAACTATTCAATTCCCAGATTATTTCATGTTACAAAAACTCTATCTTAAAGAGCTAGGAGCCGCTTACCTTTATAAATTTATCGATAAGAATATGGGAAAGATTATACATAAAGAAATTCTCCACTACTTGGCTTTTATTGGTGATGACGATAATTTGAGAGAATGGGATCAAACCTTCTGTCAATTATAGACTTTATTGGATAACAGTTGTACAATGATTATATAATTTGAAAAATTTAGAAAGGAAAACAGAATGCACGAAACACATTCTCTCCGTGAGCGATTTCTTGTTTTCTTCAAGATTTTTGTGCCCATACTGATTTATCAGTTTGCCAACTTCTCGGCAGCCTTTGTGGACACTACCATGACTGGTCAATACGATGCCCTACACTTGGCGGGGGTAGCCATGGCAACGAGTTTATGGAGTCCTTTTTTCACCTTTTTAACAGGTATCGTCTCTGCCCTAGTTCCTATTATCGGACACCATCTAGGGGCAGGTCGCAAGGACCGAGTGGCACCTGATTTCTATCAATTTCTTTATATGGCTTTGGGCCTATCACTTATCCTCTTTGCCCTCGTTTTTCTAGGGGCACCCTTGGTTTTGAATCATTTAGGTTTGGAGCCTTTGGTCAGAAAGGTAGCCCTTGGTTATTTACGCTTTTTAAGTCTTGGGATTATCCCCCTTCTACTCTTTAGTGTGGTTCGCTCCTTCCTTGATGCCCTTGGCCTCACGCGTCTCTCCATGTATCTCATGCTTTTGCTCCTACCTCTCAATGGTTTCTTCAATTTCCTCCTCATCTATGGCATTGCTGGTCTACCAGAGTTAGGGGGAGCTGGAGCAGGTCTGGGAACTTCAATGGCTTATTGGGCCCTTCTCCTCATTTCCATTGCCGTTATCAGAAAACATAAAAGGGTTAAGCCCTACCACATTGAAAAGGTCCAACCCCTTGATAAAAGTGCTCTACTTGAGGCACTTAAACTGGGTCTCCCGATTGGTGGAACGGTCTTTGCGGAGGTCGCCATCTTCTCAGGTGTTGGTCTGGTTATGTCTAAATATCCGTCCCTAGTGATTGCCAGTCACCAGGCAGCCATGAATTTCTCAAATCTCATGTACGCCTTCCCTCTCAGCATTTCCAGTGCCATGGCTATCATTATTTCCTACGAATTTGGGGCCAGACGCATGAATGCGGTCAAGAGCTACAGCAAGCTGGGACGGTTGACAGCCCTAGGATTTTCTATCTTTACCTTGATTTTCCTCTACTTCTTGCGCTATGATTTGGCAGAACTCTATGGGCATGAACCTGAATTTTTGAGAATGACAGCCATTTTCATGACCTATAGCCTCTTCTTCCAAGTGGCAGATGTCTTTGCGGCTCCGCTTCAAGGAATCCTCCGTGGCTATAAAGACACTAAGGTACCTTTTTATCTCGGTGTCCTAACCTACTGGGGCATCACCTTCCCAGTTGGCTTCCTTCTTGAAAAAGTCACTGGGCTAGGTCCCTACAGTTACTGGATTGGCCTTATTGCTAGCCTTATCGTCAGTGGTCTCTGTTACCAATGGCGCTTAAATAGAATCGTCAAACGTTACGAATCACAACTTTGATATCCCTGAAGCAGTCTTGTCAGACTGCTTTTTCTATACTCAAATCTCGATAATACAGAAAAAAAAACTCCTGCATATTGAAAACAGATAGACTGTTATCAATACACAGAAAGCTTCTTTTGATGAGTGATTAATTATATTCAGATTTTCCTGACCTA
Organism: Streptococcus sp. 17.1; assembly: GCF_016648655.1. Classification (NCBI taxonomy): domain Bacteria; kingdom Bacillati; phylum Bacillota; class Bacilli; order Lactobacillales; family Streptococcaceae; genus Streptococcus; species Streptococcus sp. 17.1. Next base: position 75,666 of record NZ_JACLQM010000008.1, on the reverse strand, counting down.
TTACCAAACTGGATGCATTAATGAAAACATAGATGTTTAATATTGAAAAAAGTATCACAGAGACCAGCTGGATCAACTAGGGCACCATAAATCATGACTAAACCACACAGAGCTAGGAAATGATAAAAATAAACTACTTTCTCCCCTGTTTTAGGAAGTAAAAGAAAAGACCAGAACCACAAGACACAAATGGCTATTAATATGATTAGTTTATTCATCCATTCCATAATAATCTCCGTCAAAAAGGTTTAGCACAATAAAATAGTCCTTAGGACTATCTGAATGTTATCATAAAATCTAACAAGTACTGTCATTACTTCTTAAGGAAATATCTTAGTATCTCTTGCTAGTCTTGTTTAGGTAAGTTAAGACATATAAAATCATATTGGGAGGTTGGGAAGACTCATTATTACACAAAGTACAATAATGTTTACAGACGCCAAAACCAGCAAAAGCTAAGGAGAAGGACATATTGACACTTGTCAGATTTCTCACTATTATAGTGTACTATTTTTTTATTTGAAACATAAAACAATTTTGCCCAAATTGTTAAAAAATGTAATGAAAGGTCACTTTTTTATCCTGAATGGTTAGGTTACATATCATGTTAGGTTTAAAAGGCTTTCATCTTATTTACATCTTCTTCTGTCATGAAAAAAGAGGTTAGAACCAACCTCTTTTTAGTAAATAATTCATTCCTTCAGAATAACTAATCAGTCCACTTGATCAAGCAAGTAAGCATAGCCTTCTTTTGCCATGTCAGCTTTAGGAACAAATCGCGTTGCTACACCATTGATACAGTAGCGTAAGCCACCCTTATCTCTTGGCCCATCTGGAAAGACATGACCTAGATGAGAATCACCCACACGACTACGAACTTCGATGCGGTCCATATTGTGCGAATGGTCTTCCTTGTAGTTGGCTACCTCGGGGCTTATAGGGCGAGAGAAACTTGGCCAGCCACAGGCTGAATCAAACTTATCCTTGGAGGAAAAGAGTGGTTCGCCAGTCACCACGTCAACGTAAATTCCAGGCTCAAACTGATTCCAAAGCGGACTCGTAAAGGCACGTTCCGTTCCATTTTCCTGGGTCACAGCATAGGCTTCTGGACTCAAGCTTTCCTTAAGCTCCTCCTGATTTGGCTTGTGATAAGCACTTGAATCAATAACAGGATTAACTGCTTGATTAACATTTATATGGCAATAGCCATTAGGATTCTTCTTGAGATAATCTTGATGGTAATCCTCTGCAGGAATAAAGTGCTTCAGAGGCAACAATTCAACCGCCAAAGGCTGGCCGTATTGCTCAGTCATTTCTTGGAAAACTTGCTTTATGACTGGTAGGTCATTGTCATCTGTGTAATAAACACCCGTACGGTACTGAGTTCCCACATCATTGCCCTGTTTATTTTTGCTTAGAGGATTGATAATACGGAAGAAATGTAGCAAAATCTCTCGCAATGACACCTTACTAGCATCATAAGTCACCTGAACAGTCTCAGCATGACCCGTCTGACCGATGAGCTCATAGCGAGTGGTCTCACTACGTCCATTAGCATAACCCGAAACAGCATCTAACACACCAGGAACACGTGAAAAGTATTCCTCAACACCCCAGAAACAGCCACCAGCAAGATAAATCATATGATTATTTAGATTTGACATTTTTAACACTCCCTTCAATAGATACTTTCATCTCCACGCCTTAAGTGTAACGCTTTTGAGAAGATTTCGCACTTATAGTGACTTGAGGGAGAAAAAATCCCATCACATTGTGATAGGATTTTATTTTTATTCCATTTCAAAGCTTTCGCTCTTAATCTTATCTGGTAAGACGAGAGACAAGAGGATACACAAAATGGCTGGTATCAACCATGGCAAGGATGCTCCTGACAATGGTAGGAAGTTAATAAGAGCATTGAGTCCTGCAAGCTTGAATTGGCTAGCAAGCACGCTGAGCAAGGCAATCAACGTGACTACAGCAACTGTTATTTGCATACCAGGTTTAGACAAGGCCACGAACTTGTTGGCAATTACAATCATGACAATCGTGATAGTAATTGGGTAGAGAATCAAAAGCACTGGTACTGAGAAAGCAATGATATTGTTAAGTCCCAAGTTGGCAATCGCAAACCCAATCAAGGTAAAGATAATGGCGTAAGCCTTGTAAGATACTTTCGGAAATGCCTTGTGGAAGAATTCCCCAGTCGCAACAATAAGCCCTGCGGTTGTTGTGAAGCAAGTCACTGTCACCATGATAGCTAAGAAAATCTGAGCCGCTGGTCCAAAGATGGCTTGTGTGGCTTGTGACAAGACACTTGCACCAATATTGGCATCTTTTGGTAATCCCGCCACTTGGAGTGGGAAATGATTCCCCAAAAAGGCTAATCCCAAATACAGAGCACCAAAGAGGATAGTCACTACGAAACCAACGACCCAAATCGTTGAGATATACTCTTTTTTAGACTTGAAGCCTAATTGGTTGAGTGTGACTACTGCTACTACACTGAAGGCCACAGAAGCCAAGGCATCCAAGGTGTTGTAGCCTTCCAAGAATCCTTTACCAAAAGCAGAAGCCTGATAGGCTTGACTTGCATCCTGAGGATTGTGACCACCATATTTAAATGCTCCTGCCACGATAACGACAACAATCATGATGGCAAAGATAGGCGTCAATATACGTCCAATACTATCTAGAATTTTAGATGGATTCATGGCAATCCAAAGTGCTAGAGCAAAGTAGATTACGGTAAAGACAAAGAGCCAAAGGCTAGTATGTCCACTTCCAATCAAAGGAGAGAAGCCAATTGAAAAGGCGGTGGCGGCCGTTCTAGGAATGGCAAAGAAAGGACCAATGGACAGATAAAGTACTGCCAAATAGACTAGGGCAAACTTAGGCGAGATTTTTTGAGAAATCTCATGAATGTAACCCTTAGGATTTAAAGTCCCGATAACCAGTGTTAGGATGGCAATACCAACACCTGATAGGACAAAGCCGGCAATGGCTGGCCAAAAATGACCTCCAGATTCAAAGCCTAGCTGAGGGGGAAAGGTCAGATTTCCCGCTCCAAAGAACATACCAAACAACAATAAAGCTGTAAGGCTTCCCTTTTTTAACATAAGTTTCTCCAATCTAAAACAAACAAGATCTTATGCCCCAAATAGACACAACTTGTTTATTATAATTTTAGTCAACTTATTTAGTATGACATGATTAGTTTGGAACTTCAAGCTATTGAAACGTATTTACAAAGGTTTTTAAAATTGCAAATTTTCTGTATCCTTGTACGAAAAAACTAGACAAGATTCTCATCTCGTCTAGTTTGATATTTTGATTATGGGTGACTGACAATCAATTCAAGCTCTCCCTTAATTTGCCATGTTTCAACATCGCTAGGAAGAATAAAGTGGCTGCCTTTTGCAATTTGGTATTCTTGATCATCGACTAAGAGGCTTCCTTGACCGTCAAGTACACTAAACAAACTGTAATCAGCAGTCTTTTCAAAATCAGCCTTACCTGAGATTTCCCATTTATAAACGGCGAAGAAATCACTTGCTACTAAGAGCGTTGATTTGAGGTCATCTACTTTTGTTGTGACTGGTCGACTGTTGGCTGGCTCACCGATATTAAGGACATTGATAGATTTTTCAAGATGGAGTTCACGCAGGTTACCTTGATCATCTTTACGGTCAAAATCATAAACACGGTAGGTCGTATCACTAGATTGTTGCGTTTCAAGAACCATGATACCTGCACCAATAGCATGCATGGTACCACTTGGCACATAGAAGAAATCTCCTGCTTTAACTGGAACCTTGGTCAAGAGATTTTCCCAATCCTTACTTTCAATTTGCTGGCGCAATTCTTCTTTTGATTTAGCATTGTGACCATAAATGATTTCTGCGCCTGGTTCAGCGGCAATGATATACCAACACTCTGTTTTACCAAGCTCACCTTCATGTTCAAGTCCATAAGCATCATCTGGATGAACTTGCACACTAAGCCAATCATTAGCATCCAAAATCTTAGTCAAGAGAGGAAAGACAGGTTCCTGACGATTGCCGAACAACTCACGATGCTCTGCATAAAGGGCATCCAAAGTTTGACCGGCATAGCGACCATTCTTGATAGTAGAGACGCCGTTAGGGTGAGCTGAGATAGCCCAGTACTCTCCAACATGGTCGCTAGGAATGTCGTAGCCAAAGACATCACGCAAATTCGTGCCACCCCAAATCTTCTCCTGCATGACAGATTGTAAAAATAATGGTTCAGACATAATTACTCCTTTTTCTAGGAACGAGAGGCCTTAACATTTTTTGGAATTCAAGAAAAGGTGTTGACTCTCTTAGAGATTAACAGTGAAGTCTTACATAAAATAACCAATCTCTTTAAGTTACCAGACTTCTGATTCTCGAAAAATTTAGGCAAGTTCTGATTGTTGATTACCTCAATTATAAGCATAATTTGTGAAAATATCAACAAAGTCCTTAAAGAAATCATAAGATTTTGGCTTAATGGCTGCAAGTCATTTCAATAGCAAATTTCCTTTAAGAATCCTACTCATTCCTTCATTTTTCGGATAGATTAATTGAATTTAAAGACTTTTTAATCTATAATGTTAGTGATACTATGAAAGGAAATCTTCTCAATGAAATTCTATTCCTACGACTATGTGCTAAGTCAGATTAGCCAACAAAACTTGGTTATGGTTGCCATTACTGCAGGACTTATTTTAGTGACCGGTGTATTTGCTTTTAAAGCCTTCAAAGAACGCCATGATACTAAGTTTCGTGAACTCTCTATTATTTCTATTTTAACCTTAGTTGCCGTGGTTCTAATTGCTATCAGTAATTTCCAAAGCAATCAATCTAACAACGACCAATTTAGAGCATCTCTTCACTTTATCGAGGTTGTGTCTAAAAATCTTGACGTTGATAAGAGCAAGGTTTATGTCAATACTTCTGCTGCCACTGATGGAGCTATCGTAAAAGTTAAAGACAACTACTACCGTGCCATTGCAGGTTCGGATCCCGATAGCTACTTGCTAGAACAAATAAAACTTTACAAGTCTGATGTTGAACTCGTGGAGGTTAAAAAATGACATCTTTTTATCTTACTGTTGCAATTAAACTAGCTTTGGGGCTTATTTCACTCGTCTTTGTTATCAATTTAACAGGTAAAGGAAACCTAGCACCTAGCTCAGCTACTGACCAAGTACAGTACTTCGTCCTTGGTGGAATCATCGGTGGAACAATTTATAGTAGTAACGTTTCCATCCTCCAATATTTCGTGATTTTGATTATTTGGACGATTTTGATTTTACTTCTAAAATGGCTTAACACAAACATTCGCTTTATCAAACACTTGATTGACGGTAAGCCAACAGTCATCATCAAACATGGTCAACTAGATCCTGAAGCTTGTCGCTCTAAAGGACTTTCAGCCTCTGATGTCGCTTTAAAATTACGTTCTCAAGGAATTTTTCAACTCAAAGAGGTTAAACGTGCTGTAATTGAGCAAAACGGCCAATTGATTGTGGTTCGTGCGGGTGATGAAAATCCGAAATACCCAATTGTCACAGATGGCGTTGTTCAGTTGGAAATTCTTGACAGTATCGGAAAATCTGAAGCATGGTTAAACGACGAACTTACTAAAATGGGATATGACAACATTTCAGATATCTTCATCGCTGAATACGATAAAGGAAACATTAATGTCGTTACTTATTAAACAAATCACTTGCATTACCGTCTAATATTGTCTACAATGGTCTCATCATAAAAAGGAGGTTCTACTATGGGAATCGAAGATAAATTGAATCAAGCTAAAGGCGCTCTTAAAGAGGGTGCTGGTAAACTTACTGGCGACAAAAAAACTGAAATCGAAGGTGCTGTCGAAAAAGTTGTAGCAAAAGCAAAAGACGGTATCGAAGATGTTAAAGAAGGCGTTGAAGGTGCTGTTGAAGGCCTTAAAAATAGCTTTAAAAAATAAGTAAAAAAACTGTATCTGTTAATCAGGTACAGTTTTTTATACTTAAAATGAGAGATTACTTACGGGAATGCTTGCTTCCCTTAAGTGCAAATGATGTTGTCATGAGTACAGCTCCTAATGCGCCTAAGCCCAAGCTACTCACATCACCAGTATTTGGTAGGCTAGATTTACTTGTTGTTTGGTTGCTTTGTGAGCTTTTGTCAGACTGGTTAGACTTAGAGCTTGTTTGATTATTTGTTTTTTGTGCAAGATTCGTCTGTACGACTGGGCCTACATTTTCCTTTTGACTTGAAACTTCTCTTGGCTGACCTTTTGATGCTTTAGAGCTTTGATTTTGAGGTTGGAGCTTATCCAACTTTTCAGCAGTCTCATGAGCTTGTTGTTGGGCACTGCTTGATGTATTGGTCATTGTTTGTGTCGATTGCTCTTTTGTAGGCTGGTTAGCGAGAGAGGTATTTGATTTAAGCGATGCTCCTTCAAAGCTTGAAGGATTTGATGTTGACGTATTTTGATTTGATAAAGCTGTGTTTGTCGCTGTCATTGCTGGAGCATTGGTAGCTGGTTGATTAGCACTGCTGCTTGTCGTAGGGCTCATATTTATAGAGTTTGAGCTACTTGTTTGACTAGCAAAGTTTGATGGGGTAGGACGTCCAGTATTAGCCGTCTGGCTTGTTGAACTTGTACTACTTGTGCTAGTTGTATTCTCAGAACTTGTCGAAGCAGATTGACCCCATGGGGTATTGACGGTACCCGTATTTGTAGAGCTGCCACCATAGCTAGTTGGTCCGCCGTAGCCTCCGAAGTTATCAGACATTGAACTATTACCAAAACCACCACCTGGGAAGCCGCCCATGCCACCAGCACCAGGACCATTGTTTGTGCCTTCTTCAGTAGCTGTTGCAGTCACACTAGCACCACTTGATGTCGTAATGGTATAGGTTTCACCCGAAGTTAGACTCTCGGTACTAAAGACCACATTTCCAAATGAAGTTGTTGCTGTTGTGGTCGCTACAACATTTCCAGAACTATCTGTAACTGTGATGGTATCTCCAGCACTACCAGAGATGTTGGCCATGATATAAGACTGGCTTGAACCTGTTGTAAAGGCTTGAGCCATTCCTTGGTTACCAATAGCCCATACAGTACCGCCCGAAATAATACCTGTTCCATCGTAGTCGATAGCAGCATTATCTGCACTTGTCTGAGCGACGTAGAGAGAACCACTTTTCACTGTCACATTGCCGTTACTGTCGATACCATCACCATCTGCCAAGATAGTTACCGTTGCACCGTCAATATTGATGCCCACTTCATTTTCCAAGTCAGAAGTCGAATTGGTTAAGCTTGAAGTATCAGCGCTGTCCTTGGTCGTCCACTCAGTGGCGTTAATACCATCATCACCAGCAGTGATATCAACGGTTCCACCTGTCAAATTGATATAACGCCCTTCAAGGCCTTCGTCACCTGCTACAACTGTTACTTTAGAATTGCCTTCGACAGTCAATTCATCTGTAACCGTGATACCTTTATCAGTTGCATTAATGGTTACCGTTGAGTCGGTAATCGTCAAATCACCACTGTTCACATCTGTTTCGTCTTCGACCTGAATACCGTCATCAGTTGCTGTGATGTTGACTGTGGCATTTTTAATAGTTACAGCTGTCGTCGCATTGATACCATCTTTAGCCTCTGACGTCAAATCAAGCGTTACTGAATCAACAGTCACACTATCAGCCTTGATGGCGTGCTTTTCAGTACTTGAAAGGGTAAGGGTGCTTCCAGTACCACTGGTAATGGTCAAAGCTCCCGCTGCTTCGATGGCATTAGCAGAAGTCGCAGAAATGGAACTGTCTGAAAGGACATTCACTGTCAATTCTGCTGAGGAATTAGAAGTGATTGAGGAATCTGTTAAGGTCACTCCATCCAAGTAAATTGTAACTGGATCCGTCACGCTACCAGCCACAATAATAGTATAACTTGAGCCATTACCTGTTAGTGTATATGAACCTGATTGATTAATGGTAACGGTAGTACCATCAACCGTCACTGTGCTACTATCACTCGTTACCACCGTTGTCCCATTAAAGGTAATCGTAGTCGTTGTACTTTCTGAATCAGTGCTGCTAGAATCCGTTGTGGTTTCTGAAGTTGTATCTGCAGAATTATTGGTTAGAACTGAAGCTGTCTCTGAAGCGGTCGCTTCAGTGGAGCTTGTGCTTGTATTAGTGCTACTGTTTTCATCTGTAGTAGTTGTTGCCGTTTCTGAAGTTTCATTAGTTGTTGTTGCAGCAGTTTCAGAAGAACTGGCTTCTGAAGTTGAAGATGTGCTTGACTGATTAGATGTTTCACTACTTGTCGATGTATCTGTTGTGTCGGATGTTGTACTTGTTGCTGACGAAGCCGTGTCGGAAGTCGTAGTTGTAGTACTTGTATCAGTGTCTGTACTTGTTTCAGTACTATTTGACGAATCTTCTGTCTGAACACTTTCTTCAATCAAATCGGCAGTGGTTTCACCCGTCGTAACCGTTGAGAGTGTTGATTCGGTGTTAGTCTCATCGGCTGAAGCCTTATTTTCATTTAAGACGACCGAGCTACCAAAAATTAAGCTCGCTACTAGGACTGAGCCTGCAGTTTTCCATTTTGATGATTTTTTAATGGCGTAACGTTCTTGTGTTTGTTTGCTATGTTTGTATGTCATATCTTAGACCTCTTTCTTACTTTTGAGATGCCTTTATTAAACACAAGAAACCTAAGACAAGACTTAAAGAAAGGTTAATCTTTCCTTAAAGTAAAAAGTCCCCAAGATATTGGGAACTTTTAATCTATAGGATAAACCACTCTAAATTCTTCCAACACAACTAGACTGTCCTGACTAAAATGTAATCCAACCTCATGCAACCAATTGCTAAAGAGATTCTCATGAAGCTCTTGCCAATAGGTTAGCCCACAGTCTCCTTCACCTTCCTTGTAGGCATGGTCTTCAGAAACCTCTTTAAATGGGATGACCTCAACTTTCGTCGTTTCAATAATACAAATAGCATTCTCCTTACTATCAAGAATGACGCTTAGTTCATTTTCCTTGGGCAATGGTTCATTCCCCACTGCATACAAGTCAAAAGCTGAACTGGTTGCTGTCTTTTGCCCCATCAATACGAGTTCTGCCAAATAATCTGCTTCCACGCCAAAGGCCCAGGCATCAATCTTATCTCCGATTGTCTGATTTAAAATCTTATAGGCTTGCCACATCTGGTCTGATTTCATCAATCTACTCCTGCTTTTACTTTCCTTCCATTATATCAAAAAACGCTAGATCATCAGACCTAACGTTTTCATCTTAATACTTAGAATGTTTGTAACCGTAAAAGGCATAGATAGCTGACCCAATTAGCACTGCCAAACCAAAGGCTAACCATGTCTGCCAACTGTACTGACTCATAAAGGAGAGGCAGACGATAATTGAAATAATGGGCAAGACAGGAACAAATGGAACCTTAAACTCATCCTTCTGTGGCAAACCCTTGTCCTTACGAAGAATAATGAGGGCAATAGCCAAGAGGACCAAGTAAGCCAAGGTCGCAATGTTAACCAAGGACGCCATATTGGCCAAAGAGAAGATACCTGCTGAGATAGCCGACAAAACGCCTGTCAAAAGCGTCGCATGATGTGGAACCTTATTAGTCTTTGAAACCTTTTGGAAGGTTTGGGGAAGGAAACCATCACGCGCCAGGCTATAAACCATACGGCTAAGGGCATAGGCCATTGAAATACATACCGTAATCAAGGTCATAATAGCAACGACAGAGACGTAGTTGGCTGCCCAAGAAATACCGATATAGCGAAGGGCATAAGCCACGGCATCGTCGACATTCAACTTGGTATAGTGAACCACTCCTGTCAAGACGAGAGAAACCACTGCATAAAGTGAAGCCACAATAATCAAGGCAAGAACGATACCTCGAGGAACGTTCTTTTGCGGCTCTTTAATCTCGTCTACGGTCATAGAGATAGACTCGAAACCAAGGAATCCAAAGAACATGAGAGAGGCACCAGCCATAATCCCAGTTTTTCCTCCATAAATCTGACCAAACCCAAATGGTGCAAAATCTGCCCAGTTGCTAGGATTCAAATGGAAGAGGCCCACTAAGATAAAGACCGCCAAGGCTGAAAACTTGAGCACTACCAAGAGGGAGTTCAAACGTAAAGCCTGTTTAGAATTCATGAGAAGAAGAGCCGTCACCAAGACCAAGACCAAGACTGGCAAGAGGTCAATGTAAGTGCCTTGACTGGGATTGAAAGGTCCACTGATGGCTTGAGGCAACTTAAGACCAAAACTAGCCAGTAGCCCCTTGAGGTAGGCACCCCAACCAGAGGCCACACTGGATACAGCATTCATAAAGACAATCATGGTCAACCAGCCACCCATCCAAGCAGGATACTCCCCCCAGACAGCATAGAGATAACCATAAACACCACCAGCCGATGGGTAACGTGAGGCAAACTCGGCAAAGAAAATAGCTGACATCCCAACACACACGGCTGAAATCAAGACCGAAATAATCAGGGCAGGACCAGCTAGAGTCGATGCCGCGGTACCAGTAATCGTAAAGATTCCTGTCCCAACCATGGCACCGATTCCCAGAAGGACTACATCCCTAAGGGTCAGATGTCGTTTCATCTCAGTCTGAGCGAGACCGACGTCCTTTTTACGAAAAATACTCATTTTTATACTCCATTTTTTGCGAAATACCGGACTATTATACCATATTTCTTGGCCTAAAAGGGCCCATTTCTGTATTTTTATACTTTTATTGTTGAATGCTATGCCAAAAATGGGGACTCCCAGTGGTTGCTTTTTAATTTTACATACATCTCGATTAAAAGGAGCTTGCTAAAGTGGTCCTATATCATTCTATTTCGTTTCTCAAATCCTTATCTGGAAAGAATTTTCAATTTTTAGAAAAAACATGAAAATCTTATGAATGCGTTTGATTCTTCTAATAAAAGATGTTAGAATGGGGTCATTAAAAAGGAAAAGGGGAACTTTTATGGAAAATAAAGTTCATTTTAAACTTCATAAAGTGAAAAAACAATGGGTTACCATTGCCGTGTCTGGTTTGGCACTTGGTGCCTCATTGATTGGAGTTGGTGTCTCTGCCGACGAGCAAGCTGCCAATCAAGTTACCTCAGCTAGCACGCCTGAAAGCGTCAGTCAGGATCCTGAGCTTGTTGTCACAGAAACAACTGTAGCTACGACAAAAGCTAATCAAGGCGCAACCAATAAGGCAACTGATACAACTGCTACTGTCACAACTGATAAGCAGCCAGTCCTTAAGGAAGACCAAGCAAGTAGCACTTACAATTTGTCTAGTGGCGAAACGAGAACCGCTACCTCAACTTCAGAAACAGCTAGCACAGTCACCGAAGTAAACAGTCAAGCACCGGAGTCTGTTGAAACTACTGTCGTTTCTGGCGGTCAATTCAAGAGCGATGCTGAGGGCAACTGGTACTATCTCAAAGATGGGAAAAATCTGACAGGTGCCCAAAACGTTGACCATTTCGACCTTTATTTTCACGAGGATGGCAAGCAAGCCAAGGGTGAGATTATCACAGAAAATGGACAATCTTACTACTATGACAAAGCCAATGGACGTAAGGTAACCAATACCTCTATCAACATTGATGGTCAAGCCTACAAAGCTGATGCCCAAGGTCGTTTGACAGCAGTTCTGCCTGAAACGAACAAACGCAACCAGTTTATTGAAGACAACAACCAAAACTGGTATTACCTCGGCAAAGATGGCAAACCCGTCACTGGTGCTCAGAACATCGATGGCTTTAACCTCTACTTCCACGAAGATGGTCGACAAGCTAAAAACGAAATCGTCACTATTAATGGTGATAGCTACTATTTCGATAAAGACAATGGACGTCGCGTAACAGGTCTCCAAGCTCTTAACAACGTCAACCATAAATACTTTGGCTTTTACTACTTCGACAAAGATGGCAAGATGGTCAAAGATGACTTCATCACTGAAAATGGAAATCTTTACTACTTTGATGCTACTGGTAATCAACCTAATTTTGTCTTTGTTTCGGATAAAGCTGGAAACTGGTATTACATCAATGACTTCAAGGCAACTAAAGGCTTCTCAGACCCATTTGGTTTCCAAACCGAATTCCTAGACCGTAGCCAAGCTCACTACAAGACAAGCGTTCAAAACCTGAACGGACAACAGTATTACTTTGATCCTAAGACTGGTATTATGGTAACCAATCGCTATGTTTCTGACGACAAGGGTAATTGGTATTACTTTGGTAAAGATGGTAAGGCGCTTCACGGTTTTCAAACGGTTGACGGTAGCCTTCACTACTTCAATGACAATGGTCAACAAGTCAAAGGGGACTTCCTTTACTACGGTAACGATATCTACTATTTCGATAAAGATAATGGAAATCCAGTAACTAACCAATTTATCAATAGAGACAACTCTTGGTACTACTTCGGAGCTGATGGTAAAGCCGTGTCTGGTTTCCAAACCATTAACGGACAGAACCTTTATTTCCACGAATATGGTGTACAAGCCAAGGGACAACTGGTTACTGTTGGTGGCAAAACCTACTACTTCGACCCAAATACAGGTGACAAGTGGGTACATCGCTCACTTACCTTAAACGGTACGGTCTATAACTTTGATAGCAATGGTGTGGCGACTACTAAAGCTGACCAAACCACAAATCGAAATCAATTTGTTAAAGGTACTGATCAAGAATGGTACTACTACGATGCCAATGGTAAAAAGGTCACTGGTTTCCAAACTATTAACAAGGACCTCTTCTACTTCAACGATAAGGGCCAACAAGTCCGAGGAAAGATTTTCAACCTAGGTGATAACCACTACTTCGCCAACAAAGACACCGGTGCTGTCCTACGTAATGCCTTCTACCATGATAAATCTACTGGGCGTTACGGTGACTTCTCTGAAAACATCTACTACGCTGGCAATGATGGTGCCTTCAAGACAGGCTGGTTTGAAGTTGATGGCAACCGTTATTATGGTAGCGACTATTCTGATGACGACACACCTAAAGGAAACCTCTACACAGGAGTTATCAACTCTCAACTCTTTAGCCCAGATGGAAAACTCTTGACAAACGGTCTCTATCCTGAGTTCAAGCGTACTGGTGAGAATTCGTATGAACTTGAAGGTGTCTATGTTACAGATGCCGACGGTAATATCAAAGAAGGTCCTTATCAATATGATGGTAAGATTCTTGGATCTAAATATAGTAACGTCCGCCAATCACAATGGTCAACTTTTGACGAATGGGATATTCTTAATGGACACCTCTACCATTTCGACTCAACACCTATGACCTTCACAGCACCAAATGGCCAAAAAGTGACCACAAACGTTGCCATTGCAACAACTAACAAGGCCCTTACTTATCGTGGCGTAACCTTTAATTTTGATGCCAAGGGTATTGATGCGGCAAAAGAAAAAGCCATCCACTTTGACCAATTGCAGACGGATCGTAGCGGTACAAGTTATCTCTATGAAAATGGTCAAAAAGTCACTGGCTTGAAGACATTTGATGGCGTCACTTACTATTTCTATGAAGATGGCCGTCAAGCCAAAGGCACAGAGGTTACAATCAACGGTAAGACTTACCAATTTGACCAATTGACTGGTATCATGACACGCAACGCCTTTTCAAAATCATACAACTACGAAGGTTCTCCACGCTTCCCATACTACCCAACACGCTACTATGGTAACGATGGAGCTGCTCTTACTGGTTGGCAAACCATCGATGGCAAAGACTACTACTTCCGAGCTAGTGGAAACCTCGAAACAGGACGTTTTGTCATCGGAGACAGAGCCTATAATGCTGATGACAATGGTGTAGTTGCTGACCGCAAGGGTGAGCCTGCTTATCGCAATCGCATTGTCTACGATAAAGGTGACAACTACTATTACAATGACAAAGGTGAAAAAGTGACCGGCTTCCAAGAAGTTGATGGCAAGGTCCTCTACTTCGACGCTGAAGGCAAACAAGTCAAAGGACGCTTTGTCACAGTTGATAACTACACCTACTATTTGGACCCTAAAACAGGAGAAAAATACACTAACCGCTCTGTCCTCATCGACGGTAAACTCTATACCTTCGACAAAGAAGGACATGTCGTGTCATAAGATGAGATGAAACCGAGACGAAAGTCTTGGTTTTTTTGTGGGGAATGCTAAAAGCTATACTGTAAAAGTACAATTCTTATGTCTTTATTTTTGCTATAATAGTCTCAACTAAACCAAAGGAGGTTTCCTATGACAACCTTATACGATTTTACAGTTTCAAATCAATCCAACCAGCTTGTGTCTCTCCAGGACTATAAGGGCAAGGTCGTCTTAATCGTCAATACAGCAACAGGCTGTGGTTTGACGCCACAGTATCAGGGCTTGCAAGAACTTTATGACAAATACAAAAACCAGGGTTTCGAGATTCTTGATTTTCCTTGTAATCAATTTATGGGGCAGGCACCTGGTAGTGCTGAAGAAATCAATACCTTCTGCACCCTAAATTACCATACTACCTTCCCTCGGTTTGCCAAAATCAAGGTCAATGGAAAGGAAGCAGAACCACTTTTTGATTGGCTAAAACAAGAAAAATCTGGACCTCTTGGGGCTAGAATCGAATGGAACTTTGCTAAGTTTTTGATTAACCGTGAAGGTCAAGTCGTCGAACGCTTTTCTTCCAAAACTGAACCACTAAAAATGGAAGATGCTATCAAGGCTCTTCTTAGTAACTAAAAACAAAAAACGAGAGTGAAACTAGAACGACAATCTTTAACTGTCGCTAGTTCTGCTCTCGTTTTCTGCGTTAAGAAAAATAGTATAGAAAGAAATTTCGCTTTATTTTAGAACAAAGCTGTCAATGCTGTAATTAAACCAAAGATAATACCTGGTGCATTGGCCGCAGCAAGGGGAAGGTCACGTTCTTTTTTAAAGAGACCATAGTAAACCCAAAGGCTACAGTTGACTGCAGCTACCAATGGTTGGATAAAGTTTCCTTTATGACCAGACAAATTGTCCATGATTTGTGGTACGTATGATACATACATCATAACTGACATGAAGGTTGCCACCCAACCAAGGGTTTTCATTTGTTTATCTGACATTCGAGACTCCTCTTTCATAAAATTCTATTTGCCTTGTACACCTAGAAATATTTCAAGACATGTTTTAATGCACAAAATTAAAACAGTGTCTATCTTACGCTTTAACAATAGAGAATGCAAGAATTTCGGGACAATGTTAAGAAGATGTAAACTATCACAAGATTGTGATAGTGCATTTAGTCTCTTATGTAGCGTTTTCATCAGAGAAAAAGACCTCTTTAAGAGGTCTAAAGTCAATGAATCTACTATTTTTTCTCATCAAAAAGCACTGATATTAAGGATTACTGTCATAAATCATTCAGCTAAGAGCACTTCTTTGATGGTTTGTTTTTGGAGTTTTCTGTTGGATAGATAAAAGAGGCTTTCATAAACTACAGCAAAACCGAGCAAGGTCCAGAAGCACACATTCCCATCAAAGTTATGCTCAATCTTTTCAGGAACCGTGTCTTTGATCACACCGATCAAGATTTCCATGATGCCATATTGATAAGCTGTCCCAAGAACAAATCCTAGATAAGCCCAAAAACGATAGGGAGCGAGAATATGATTTTGGCATTCACGATTGGTGTAGCCAAAAGCCTTCATCAAGGCTAAGGTTTCGCGACTTTCTGAGACGACAATCCCCAATGACAAAAAGAGAATCGAGAAAGAAAGAATTAGGCCAATCATAATCATCATGGTTTGGATGATGTCATCTGTGTAATCTCTTAAGCCAAAGGACAATTGAACCATGGCCGCAAAACACATAGAGCCAAAGACTACAAAAAACAAGATAGATTTTCTCCCCCAAATCAGTGACGAGGATAGCTCTTTTAGGAAGGATTTGTCTTTCTTGGGAGCCCTCTTTCTCCTTTGGACCTTGATTGGTGTTGGAGACTTTTTCAATAAGCGAAGTGCCGGTGTTTGTAGTTGTCTTCTGGCATAACCAATCGCGAGAAGCATAAAGAAGGTCGTTGGCAGGATCACCAAAGCAAGCAAGAGCTGCCAGTGAAAATGAATGGTGATTTCTGGCAAAATCCCCTTCTCATTACGGAAGTCAAAAAAATGTCCCATCATGAGAAATGAAGCAAAATAGCCAAGAAGCGCTCCAGCTCCAAAACTGAGTCCAAAGGCCCAAAATCGTTTAGCCAACTGGCCATTGCTATAGCCCAAAGCCTTTAAAATTCCTAATTGTTCCTTGTGGTCGTCGACAAATTGTTTGATATAAAAACACATGAGAAGGACCGACGTCAAGGACAAGACGACTCCACTGACCATGGCCACCATCCAGGAAAGCGAAACCTGGGCATCATAGTAGGTCTGAATCATCGGATTGATTTTAGAAATCTCCAACTGCTCGATATCAAGATAAAAATTCAAGAAAAGATTAGCCACAAAGACCGCACAAGCCCCAATGATACTGACGACAACTAATTTTCGAATATCTTTTACTGAAAACATGGCTTACCATCCAATCTCATAGGCAGTCTGAGGCTGATCATTGGTCACAACTTGGGTAATCTTGCCACTATTGACACGAATGATGGTTCTGGCCATATCCGCAATATTTTGGTTGTGCGTCACCATGATTAAGGTAAAGCCCAACTTTTCCTTTAATTTCCAGATATAGTCGAGAATCTTGCGCCCTGTTTCTTCATCCAGGGCCCCAGTCGGCTCATCTAAGAAAAGAATCTCTGGCTTTTTGGCTAAGGCCCGAGCAATGGAGACTCTCTGCTGTTCTCCACCAGACAATTCACTTGGATACTTGTCCAGCTTATCGCCAAGACCCAAATCCTCGATGATCTTCAAAAAATCATGATTGCTTGCCAGATCAGCTCCCATCTTAACATTCTGTCTGACCGTGAGATTCGGTAATAAATAATACTGCTGGAAAATAAAGGCTATCTTCTCACGTCTAAAGGCTGTCAATTGCGCATCCGTGAGTTGCGATAAATCCTGTCCTTGAATGAGGATATGCCCCTCATCTACCTTTTCTAATCCTGATAATACGTTTAAGAGGGTTGATTTCCCTGATCCAGAAGGGCCTAGGATCACCACATCATCCTGGTCTTGAATCTGCAAATCAATCCCTTTTAAAACCTTGGTTTGGCCGTAGCCTTTGTAAACATTTTCTAGTTGAATCATTTCTTTCCTACCATTTCTTTGATGAGAGATTGACAAACTTCTGTCAATAAACCAATCACTTCTTCCATGCTGAACAGATAAATACCAGAAGCAACCATCGAGGCCATCCCGTGTGAGTAGATAAATAAATGCTGGTACAAGCGACTAGCCTCCTCTAACGTCAACGGATAGTCTGCGACAATCGATTCCAGAACCAATTGGTAACTATGATCCTTCATGGGAAGAAAATCCTGAAAGCGACGAATCGGATCTTTGCTAGGATTTTGGAAAAGCAACTGAAAGAGTTGGGGCTCTTTTGAGGCGAAAAGGATATAAGCAACCCCGACAGATCGAAAAGGTTTCTCATCTTCTAAGGCCTTGCGAATATACTCCACCACGACCATCTCCGCAGCACCAATAACCTCTGCTTGTAACTCGGACATATTAGCAAATTGCCCAAAAATGACTCTCGGTGTGGCTCCCAGTTTCTCCGCTAATGCTCTAGCAGTTAAACTAGCCATTCCCTCTTCTCTCACCAATTGTAAAGCTGTCCCAATGATAGCCTCTTTACTAAATTTAACCTTGGGTGGCATAAGACTCCTTTCACGCAACATTCGTTGCGCAACACTTGTTGCATAAAAGAATACCATAAAAATGAAAGACTTGTCAAGAAAAATCTGAAAACCACAAAACAAAAAACCAGACCACTGATAAGAGTGGAGTCTGGTTTGACCACAAGATTCTAAGGCAAATCATTTCCCGCCGCCAAGTAGATTTGGTACCATTCCTTGCGTGTCAAAGTGACTGTTGCTGCTTTCCCCGCTTCAAGGACATGCTGGGGTTTGGTCGTTCCAATGACAGCCTGCATCTTACCTGGATAGCGAAGGACCCAAGCAAGGGCGATAGCTGTCGGTGTGACCTGGTATTTTTTCGCCAAGTCATTGAGGACATGATTGAGGGCTGCAAACTCTTCCTTGCCGACAAAATTCCCCTTGAAATAGCCATGCTGGAGGACAGACCAGGCCTGAATCACAGTATCAGTTAAACGACAATACTCAAAGACACTGCCATCTCGCACGGCTGCTTTTGCCCCTTCCATGTTGACATGAAAACCAGCTTCAAAGCTCGGTGTAAAGGCGGCACTCAACTGCAGCTGGTTGACCTTGAGAGGTTGTTTGACAGCCGTCTTAAGCAATTCCATCATCATGGGATTTTGATTGGACACCCCAAAATGACGAACCTTGCCCGCTTGCTCCAACTGATCAAAAGCTGCTGCCACTTCTTCCGGTTCCATGAGGGCATCCGGTCGGTGAAGGAGGAGACTATCTAAGCGCTCGATCTGCAGACGATCGAGGATGCCATCGACGGAGTCCAAAATATAGTCCTTGGAAAAATCAAAATAGGTAAAACCGTCTTTGCGAATGCCACACTTGGACTGGATCCACATCTGGTTCCGAAGATCCGGACGGCGCTTGAGAACCTTACCCAACAGGACCTCACACTGGCCATCACCATAGATATCCGCTAGGTCAAAGGTGTTAATGCCAATCGACAAGGCTGCCTCTACCAAGGCCTCCACCTCATCTTCACTCATCTGACTGATCCGCATCATCCCAAGGACAATCGTGGACAGACGCTCATTTTCAGCAAACTCAATATAGTTCATGTCCGCCTCCTTTTCTGTAGTTCTATTGTAGTGAAAAGGATTTCAAAAATCAATTGAGAAATAAAAGGCCCTCAGCATCAACTGAGGGCTTGGATGATTTACGATAGCTAGGTCACCTTTGATAGTCTCTCAGAATCCCTAAGATTCAAGACTGATAACACTCCCATTGATTGTATATAAAGAAATGGAAGATAAGATTTTCAATAAAAAGAGCTCTTTATCACTTCCAAAAGCTTTTACAGATTTCTAACATGGATGATACATTTATTCTTTATAATAACGTTTGGTAATCTTGTATTGTGAAATAAGGATATAAATATAGATGATGGATACAACACTCAAAGCCAAGAGGATATCCGTCTGGAAGGCAATCCCAATGATTAAAATTCCAATTAGCATGATAGGTAAGATATAATTACTTAACTTAACCACCACTTCGAAATTTTCCTCGTAGCTTATCTGTTTTTCTGCCTCATCCATCATACTCATCATAAATTCACGCACTTCCTTGGTATTGACATTGCGGGGAATTGGTTTTCCATAAAGCAGATGGAAGGTCTTGCGAAAGAAGATATCTGATAAGAAAAATAGGACAATCAAGACAAGAAAAAGATAGAGCATGGTAAAAGTTCCAAAGATAAAAGCTAAGTGCCCTGTGGAAGGTCTATCCATATACACCCATTGACTATAAAAGATGATGACTAAAAAGTATGGCAAGATCATGACTCCTTTAAAAATGGTCGCTAACCCAAACAGTTTTTTATTCTGGATGTCATAGTGATAGGCTTCCTCTTCGTCTTCTATCTGGAGCATTTTTTGATGGACTTTTCTCGCGCTTATTAGTAAGGCTATCGTGACCATAAACACGATAAGAAACAAAAGTATTGAGCCCAAAAGGAGTACTTCTATACTAAAGAAGGATTGGATTTCAAGGGGTTTTTCGGATCCGAACATGCCTGTCAAAAAACCAATGACTCCTCCAATCAAGCCGGAAACTGTGATGATTCCGACATTTCTCCAAAAACGATTACGTGGAGATCTTTTTTGTGGTTGCTTTTTCATAATCATTCCTCTTCCTCTACAAGACTAAAAACATTTTCCACAGGCTCTTTAAAAACCTGGGCGATGGTGATGGCAATAATAACCGAAGGGGTATATTCCCCCCGT
This sequence comes from Streptococcus sp. 17.1, assembly GCF_016648655.1. Classification (NCBI taxonomy): domain Bacteria; kingdom Bacillati; phylum Bacillota; class Bacilli; order Lactobacillales; family Streptococcaceae; genus Streptococcus; species Streptococcus sp. 17.1. The sequence continues at coordinate 55,564 of NZ_JACLQM010000008.1, read as the reverse complement.
TCCAAGAGACTGATGGACTGACGCGAGACCCCTGCTAGCTTAGCTAGCTCAGATTGGTTGAGCCCATCACGCGCCCTCAACTCTTTCAGACGATTTTTTAAGATCATGGCATCCGCCTCCTTATAGTTGAACACCCTGAATATCTTCGATACGGACTAATTTAGTTTCTCTTTGTTGTTTATTAATTTCACGACTCAATTTGACCCAATCTTCATCGATATCCATAATTTCATACTCAAATCCAACACCATCTACTGTAACAGTGGCCGTTTGGCCTTTCAATTCTTCTAAAAGTCTAGACATTTCTTTATTTCCTTTCACTTGTTTTTCTAATCGTCTGATACGTCTGTTCAATCCTTTTATCTTCTTTTCTGAGCTTGCATAAAATATAACTATAAAAGGGATAAAAAGAATCCATATGGCTCCCATAAGAATACCTCTCCTTCTTTCGTCTAAAACTATTGTAACGCTTCTTTTTATTTTTGACAAGCATCTTTGTCAAAAATAAAAAGGATATTGTCAAAATCATTGAAAATATGATATAAATAACACAACTTTTCTAACATCTTATAGCACTTCTCCTTCAAAAAAATGACTTGGAAAAATTGATATGCAAGATGCCGTTACGCAAGCGCCCGAAACCAAATAGTTTCAGATACTCGGAAATTGGGAAAATTGTCTTAGCCCGAGCCTAAAAATTTAAAATCTAGAAACTTAAAACTTAGTCATGAAACCTCGAAAAAGATTGCTGACGTCCGGTGTCACCTTAGCAAAATTCAAGCTATAACTTTCCTTGGGTATTACTATTTTTAAGATAAAAAAATAACAAGATTTCTCAATCTTGCTAATTTTTTTGTCTTATCATTATGATTTTGTTCAGTCAGTATGTAGCCTACTGGCAAGCTGACTGACTAAATTAAAGTGATTATTTGTCGCCAAAAACTTTGAAACGACCTTCTGTTTGGATGTCTTTATCTCCTGCTGGTGCAACGATTTGACCAAATGGCGCTTGAGCACGGAGTTTCCAGTTAGCTGGAATGTCATATTTTTCAGCTAATTGTGCATCAACAAGTGGGTTGTAGTGTTGTACGTTCATGCCGATATTCTTCTCAGCCAAAGCCAACCACGTCGCATAAAGGGCGATTCCATGACCTTGCTCTGACCAAATTGGGAAGTTTTCAGCGTAAAGTGGGAATTGCTCTTGAAGGCCTTTCACTACATCTTGATCTTCGTAGAAGAGGATTGTTCCCTTAGCTTGGGCAAAACCTGCCAAACGTTCTTTTGTTGCCTCAAAAGCTTCTGCTGGCGTTACTTTTTCAAGCTCTGAATAAGCGATTTCATTCCAGAAAGCATCTGATTCTTCATCCAGCAAAATCACCACACGTGATGTTTGTGAGTTAAAGGCTGTCGGAGTGTTAAGAACAGCCCCTTGAACGGTTTCAATCAATTCTTGGTTAGAGAGCTCAAGGTCTTTTCCTAATGCGTAGATAGAACGGCGCTTTGTTTGTAAGTCTGTAAAGTAGGTCATAGTTATTCCCTCTTTCTTTGTGATGAATGTTAATTGTTAAAATTGTTAAGTTTATTTGTAACAACTTTGATTACAATAACCATTATAGACCTTTCAAATGTAATGTCAATAGTTACGACTTGAAAATCACTAATTATTAATATTTTTTCTCACTCGTGTCAAAATACCATCATTATCCTCGAAGATTAACGCATTAGAAGATAACCATTTGACCTCTGCTCCACGATTCTTAGCACGTTCTGCTATGGTAATCAAATCTTCTTTGTCTTCTACTTCAAGGACGTAGTAGGCAAGACCAATCATCCCTTTTTCACGTTTGGCTAAGTTTTTGCCACCCCATTCATTGACAGCCAAGTGGTGATGGTAATCACCTGAAGCAATCCAACTAGCACTTGGAATGGTATACTTATCTGCCAGCTCCAAAACATCCTGATAGAAAGCCGTTGCTAGCTGACTATCTTTGACCGATAAATGAATATGCCCCATACGAGTATCCTTAGCTATCACAAATGGCTCAACCTTGCGTCCCATCTCGTAAATTTCTTGAGCTGATAGTTCTTCTGTTACACCAACGATGCGACCATCCTCACGAATATCCCATTCAGCAACAGGCTTGTCTCTATAGAGCTCAATACCATTGCCTTCAAGGTCTTCCAAATAAAGGGCTTCACTATAACCGTGGTCAGCTGCACCGACAAATGGATAATCTAGCTCAGCAATATGTTTGAAAACATCTGCCAAATCCTCGCGAGATGGCAACAAAATTGCCATATGGTAGAGACCATAACTAGACTTGACCGCTTCCTCACGATTGGTTTCAATCAAGTGAACTAGCGGCTTGTTTCCAGCACCCAAAACAATTTCTGTTGCAGTTTGAGATAGGATTTCAAGTCCTATAACCTGTGTATAAAAGGCTGTCTGACGTGCCAAGTCCTTCACATTGAGTACCGTCTCCGCGAGGTAAATCTTACTATTGTAGTCGTATGTCATATGATTTTCTCCTGTGTTGTAATTATATGAATTACATTATAATTTTTTATATTGTCACGTCAATCATTACAACTTGGGAATTAAAAAAGAAACCGAAAAACTTTCGATTTCTTATAGTTTAAAATCTAAAAATCAAGCTCCAGCTTCTTTCCAGTTGGCCTTAGCATCCTTTAAAATACCAGCCAAAGTTTTCTTTTCGAGTTCCTTTTCCATTGCCATTTGAACGTCTTCTAGGCTCTGATCCAAAATCCCATGGATATTACGTCCTACTGGACACGCTGGATTAGGATTGTCATGAAAACTAAAGAGTTTGCCACTTGGACCGATGCTATCCACCGCACGATAAACCTGCAAAAGGTTAATCTCCTCTGGTACCTTGGCTAATGTGGCTCCTCCACTTCCCCTTTGAACTGAAATCAAGTCTGCTTTCTTCAGTTGCGACAAGGTTTTGCGGATAATAACTGGATTAACCCCCACACTACCTGCCATTAAATCACTGGTTAGCTTAGTTTCATTTCCCTTATTTTGTGCTATAAGGGTCAAAATATGAACAGCAATGGTAAAGCGACTTGGTATTTGCATATCAGAACCTCTCATTCATCTTTTTCTTTTCAATCAATTATAACAAAACCAACGTTGTAAAACAAGGGGTTACAACAACTTAAAGAGTCAGTCTTACACTAAAAAAATAGAGCCATCGTAGACTCTATTCTTTTGTATTTGATAATAACTAACTAGACTAATAATACATAGTATTATAGCCTATTGAGGTTCTAGATTGGTCTTTTGCTTCTTACGAACACCTTGTCCCTCGATATGTTGTTTGATTAGTTCCACTACTTCATCATTGGTTGGTAAATCCGAGTGTTGGGCATCTTCACCTGTAACAGTGATTTCAGTATAACTTTTTGCCTGATTCTGATAGATATATTTCCCAGCGGACACGCTAGCATCTGGAACCAGCTCGTCCGAATCATAGGTGATGGTTCCCGCTACCGAATAGACATGTAGGGTAGACGGAATATTCTCCTTAGCAGCTATAAAGTCTGCTAGCATGACCGATTTATTTTTAATATTGGTTTCAGTGAAATTATAGGGCGTTCCGATAGTCATCAAAGAATTTATCTTGACATCGTAGTCGCTAAGATAATTTTCAATAAAAGCCGTATAAATCAAGCCACCATTTGAATGCCCCAACCCTTTAAAATTATTGAAATTGTATTTATTCTGCAAGGCTTCAAATGCCTGATTCATCATCTTGGTTTGTTTCTTGATATTGTTATAGCCATCTTTGTTATTCTCAAATCCAATAACAATGACTGGCTCGTTATCCTTATCCTTGATTTTACCCTCAAAGGTGATACGCCCATTGTTCCAGACCTTGACTTTGAGAAGGCTATGCTTGACACCACGATGGTCTTGATTGAGCTTACGTACTAGGCCGTCGAATCTATTTTCCGTAGCGGAGCTCCCTGGAATCATGATAATGGGAGACAATTTTGAATTATAGAAAGTCTCTATTTCCTTGACATTTTTCCTAGTCCAACTATAGGATGGGACGGCTAGCCCAATGAGAAAGAAAGCAACAAGGATAAAGACCAACTTAGTTTTTTTATTTAGTTTCAATGCCCTCTCCTTCCTCTTTTAGACCGTGTTGTACTTTATTAGACAGACGCACAAATGGAATAAAGATAACAATGTCGACTGCAAAACAGAGCAGACTAACAGCAAGAGCTCGTAAACTACCCCCAGTTCCGATAAAGGCGAAAAGAAGACTTGGTGTACCATCTGGAACTGGATAAACCGCAGCTGGCATAAGATGGATAGCCAAGGCCACCGCAGCAATGCCCATATTGATTATAGGTGCCAGTAGGAAAGGAACCAGATAAACTAAATTAAGCAAGACTGGTATCCCCACCATAAATGGAGCCCCATTGTTAAAGAGACTAGGAAAGACACTTAGAAGACTCACCTTCTTATCCTTATAACTGGTTGATGCTAAAAGCAGAGCCACCAAGAGGGCTAGCCCTGAGCCAATGCCAGCAACCAAGCCATAACTATGATAAAGATTTGTTAGTGTGTAAAGGTGGGGAAGCCCAGTCGTCGTATGATGGGAAACAGCATAGGTCAAATTTTCCAAGGCAAAACTATCCTCGGCAATTGAATTTAGGGCAAAAGCCTGACTATTTCCAATCCAAGCAGAAAAAGTGTTCAAAAGTCCCATCATAAAGGTTGAGAACAGGTGATTATCAGTTACAGTAAAGGTAGAGGTAACCTGCCTAATCGTCAGAAAAACATTATCTTGCTCCCCAATCACAAAGAGAATGTTAAGTCCAATAGCTAAAATGAGTGACAAAAAAATGGGACGGACGGTCTTTGGTTGATAAATATAGTCCTTGTCCACAATCTGATCATCACTAGCTCTTGAAAAGCGAAAAATCTGGCCAACCAGATAGCCCACAAAGATAGCCAACATAATGTTGATTGAAGCCGGTAAATTGATGCGAGTCAAAACACCATCGTTTAGCGGTGACAGCAACAGCTCTTGCGATCCTATAATTAAGCTAACCAAAAGGGACGTCACACCAGCTGTACCAGTACTTCTACCATAGTGACCAGCTGTGTATTTTCCTGCAAAGTAGGTTGATAAGGGTCCGGCTAAGCCACCAAGAAAATTGGAAAGATTAATGAGCACCTGCCCAGTTATCTTAAAGGCCGGTAACCAGTCAGAAACTGAAAACAATTGGTTAATATAACCAAGCTCCGAAAAGACAGATAGTGAAATCACCCGAATAATTCCTGAAAATAGGAAAAAAGGAAAGAGCGAAACCAAGGTTTTCTGCGTAATTTGGACGAAGCCTCGCTCACGAAACCAGAGAAACCTCTGGACCAAATAGTTTGTCATAAAAGACTCCTAGTAAAAGGCAAAATAAACTTTACATTTAACATTTTTCTTCATTATAACACAAAGAGAGAGGCCTTACCTTAATCGTGGGTTAAAGCACACACTATCAGAATTTAGTCACCACCATTTTCATGATTTCTTGAAAAATTTAAGAAATATTTGAGAATTTCTTGATGTTTATTTAATGACTTTATACTACAATAAAGATGAAAAGAAAGCGGTATCAAATAAGCGAAAGGAGGCTTATCATGAAAAAGGTACTTGAGGTCAGACATCTGACTAAACGTTACGGCCAACACCTAGCACTCGACAATGTAAACCTGACCTTAGAAAAGGGTGAGGTCTATGGCCTTATCGGAAGAAACGGGGCAGGTAAGACAACACTGATTAAAGTCATCACTAAACTCATCCGCCCTAGCCAAGGCAGTGTTTCCCTCTTCCACTCCACTTCCAAATCAGAGTGGACTCACGCACTGAAACGTGTTGGTTCTGTGATTGAAACACCAGTTGCCCTGAATCATCTCAATGCACGTCAAAACCTACGTTACTACTGCAAGATTCATCACGTTCCAATTCCTGACAAGGTCATTGATGAAATCCTTGATACAGTTGGACTTGGACACACTGGCAAGAAAAAATTTCGTAGTTTCTCACTGGGTATGAAGCAACGTCTAGGTATCGCTATTGCACTGATTGCAAAACCAGACCTACTTATTTTAGATGAACCGATTAATGGTCTCGACCCAGTTGCTATCAAAGAATTCCGCCAAATGATTAAAAAATTGAGCGAAGAGCAAGGTATGACAGTTCTCATCTCTAGCCATATCTTGTCTGAACTCTATCAAGTTTCAACCCGCTTTGGCATTATTGATCACGGTCACATCATCCGTGAAATCACTAAGGACGAATTCGAACATCTCAGCGAAGACTATATCGTTCTTAAAACTAACCAATTAGCCTTGGCTAGTCGCATTCTCCAAGGCCAACTCCATCAACACTTCAAAGTGGTTAACAGCGACAATGAAATTCATATTTTTGACAAATCCCATGTTATAAAGGCAATTGTCAAAGAGCTGGTTAAACAAGAAGTTGACATCGATGAAATTTACTACAAACGTCAAGACTTAGAAAACTACTTCACACAACTAGTAGATTCAGAAAGGAGGTAGAGCCATGTTACACACTATTCACGCCGATTTCTATCGACTCTTCCGTTCTAAAGGATTTTGGATTTCTGAAATTATCCTAGCCCTAAACATTATTTCTGGTGTCCTATTGGGAGGCACAGGGCATGTAGGCGTAGAAACTGGGGCAAAACAAGCCGTTAAAAGCGCCTCTTCGTGGACTGGTGTCGGATCACTGATTAATTACTCTAGTAGTATCTCCATGACAGTCCTATTCACTTTAATTGTGGTCTCTATCATTTTGGGTGTTGATTTAGCACAAAAATTGTACAAGAATAATCTCACCTCTGGCATTTCACGGAGCGGGTTCTTCTTCGCCAAGGCAACCGTCATTGTAGCTATCACTTTAGGACAACTCCTCCTGTCTTACGGCCTTGCCTTTGTTCTAGGTACTCTTTGCCACGGTCTTGGAACTGTACCTGATCACTTTGTTAGAAACTTTGCCTTAACTTTCCTTCTCCAATTCTTGTGTAATCTAGCTTGGGTAAGTCTGACCACGGTTGCCCTCTACCTCACACATTCTATCGTGACAACCTTTGTGACTTACACCCTTGGTTTAGTAGCTTTAACCGTACCAGCAGCAATCTTCCCTAAAGTAGAAATTTTGAAATACTTGTCACTCAACTTTAATTACGGCATGACTGCAGATAAAACTATCATTCAAAATACTGCAATCGTGGCAGTAGGATTTATCCTAGCATTTACAGCTTTGGGCTTGATTACCTTTGAAAAACAAGATTTATGATAACAAAAATAACATCGCGCGCGTGCACGATGTTATTTTTATTCTGTGACTTCAAATCCGTTTCTCTCCGAAGGTGCGAAACAATTCATATTTTTGATGTAGAAGTGTTTGTTTACTTTGAAGATATCTATTTTATTTACGAGAGTTTGTATAAATTTATGGATTCTTTCAAAATCTAAAATATAAAAAAAGTCACCAACAAAAGTTGACGACAACTAAAAAAGAGGACCAATGTCAGTAAGGGTTCTTTACAGCCTGAAGCTGAAGGTAGCACCGCACCCGTACCAGAAGTTGGTACCTTTGAACGCTCTGTTACCAGTCATCCTACGATATCCTCTCAATATTTTTATTCTATCACTGAAAGCAAATAGAATCAAGAAAAGCAGTATGAATAATGTTACTTTCTATATTTTAAAAGAATTCTAGAATCAAAGATTTTTTGCTAAATCAAATCGGTGGTTGAGTTGTTTTCCGAAATTATTTTAACCTCACTGTTAAATAAAACCATTCATTCTCATAGGCCAGATGCAACTCACCCTCTAAGACTTGGACTAAGTGTTCGGTGATATAAAGTCCAAGTCCAGAGGAATCCTCGGTGTCTGACAGGTTTTCAGAATAAAAGCGGGTCGTTAGTTGGTCTAGATGCTGTATCGGCTGTTGGACCATATTACTAACTGACAAATAAATGCCATCGTCCTTTTTCTGCAATGTCAGTTGAGCTTGAGTCTTACCATGTTTTAGAACGTTACTGATAATATTCTGAAATAGACGTTCAAAAATATCAGCATCCATTTCGCATTGGATATCAGGGGTTACTTGAATATCTAGTGTAATCCCTGTCTCCTGAAACATGTCATAGTAAGGCAGGATAGACTTAACCACAAGTTGAGAAAAGTCCACATCTTGAAATTGTGGTTGGATGGCCCCCTCTGTTAATCGTCGATATTCCAACAAGGCTTCCAAACGCTTTGAAACAGTCAGTAGATTTTTAGAAATCTTCTCCATAGCCATGTCATCTTCACTACTACTTCGAAGACTTTGCTGAGCATAGCCGCTCGCTACTGTCAGTGGTGTTCGTATATCATGGGCAATATTACTGATAGCCATGTCCATGGTCTTCTTTTCTTGGAGAGCGACAAGCTTAGTCTTTTCAATTTGGGTAAAGAGAGACTCAATCCGATTCGTTAGGGTAACCAATGATTTTGGCTGGTTTTTCAGAGTAATTCGTCGATGGCTTTCTTCAACTAGCTTTTCTTCAATCTGCTTTGAGAGAGATTTTACAGCCAAATAGTAACGAATTAGACAGGTAGTCGCTCCCAGAAGAAGTCCTATCAATACAATAAGCAGTCCTTCCATCAGTCTTCTCCTTTAAGTCGCACACCTAAGCCCCAAATCGTTTCGATATACTCCGTACCCGCATCCACTTGGGCTAGTTTCTTACGTAGGTTACTCAACTGTGCATTCAATGTATTATCACCTGATAGATAAGGGGCTTCCCAAACCGTCTCATAAAGGTCCTCTTTAGTAAAAATTTTCTTTGGATTTTGAAGGAGTGTGTGGAAAATTTGAAACTCTTTCTTACCCAAACGAATGACTTTTCCCTGACAGGAGACTTCAAAACTGTCTGGGTTTATCGTGATATTTTTGACTTGATAGATGTTATCATGCTTACTACTTTCCTTGCTGTGTTCACGTAGTTGAACCGAGACACGCGCATAAACTTCTTCAAGATCAAAGGGCTTAACGATATAATCATTTGCACCATCAAGTAAGTACTGGCTAATCAAGTGCTTGTCACCCAAGGCTGTCAGCATAATGACAGGAACAGAGCTTCTTTGCCTGATAAACTTAAGCACTTCTTCGCCACCCTTACCCGGTAACATGATATCTAGGAGAACCAAATCAATCTCTTGACTTTGAAACAAAAGCTCTCCTTCGGTTCCAGAGTAGGCTTGGATAATATCATGTTCTTCAGAAAACAAGTTAAAAAGAATATTCTGGATATCCTCATTGTCTTCAATCTGTAAAATACGTGCCATGTCTTAATCCTCCAATGATACTACCAATTGTATACGCTCACTTTTTCTTTCATCTTAACAAAAAGCCAAATTAATGACAAGGTGCATTATGAGTTATTGATAGCATAAAAGGAAAAATAAAAACCGTAAGTCTCCACTTCCGAGACTTACGGTCAATTATTTATTAAGCAAAAGTCGTCACATCAGAGGCATCCAGACGAACAGACTCAAAGCCTTCTTCATTGGCTTTCCCAAGAGCAATGAGCAAAACTGGTACATGACGGTCTTCATCAAGTCCAAAGGCTTTGGCAAGCCCATTTTTTTTATAACCACCGATGGCGTTGGTATCATAACCATAAGAACGAGCAACCAACATCAACTGCATGGCAGCCAGACTAGCATCAATATGAACAATTTCATTCATGACGTCTCTAGGAGCATTTTCATACATTGGTACAATGCTTGACAGTTGTTTTTCTTTGACTTCTTCAGGCATTTTTCCTTGAGCAACAGCCTTACCGTAGATATCTTCAGCTCTTTCTTGGCTCTTCAAATCGGCAAAAATAAGGACCATGGCTGACGATGTTTCATTTTGCAAACCATTGTAGCTGACGAAAGGTGTCAATTTTTCCTTGCCCTCTTCGCTATCAACGACGACAAAACGCCAAGGTTGCATATTGACTGATGATGGTGCTGTGACAGTCTTATCTAGGATTTCCAACAGTTCTTCTTGCGGAATCTTAACAGATGTATCAAAGTTACGAATGGAACGACGGTTATAAACGATATCTGAAAAATCATTGCTTACTACAGGCATCTTATGTCTCCTTTTTTTGATTAAATGAAAATAATATAATCAAAATTATAACACAAGACAATTGTTATCAAAAATATTTGCTACAGACGACTAAAGATTAGTTTCCTTGAGCCCTAGCCGTTTCACTTCAGATGAATAGTAAACCATGATGGTAATAAGACTGAGTGTGATTACCCAAATTGACTTAAGGTGCACAAAATGCATCAGAACGGCTGAGACGATAGCGCCAACGACAAAGCTCCCTACGATAAAGCTATAATTGACAGCCTGACGACGATATTCTCTCTGATCACCACTTCCCTGAATAGCATAATAGAGGGCCGTTAACATCCTTCGATAATTTCCTGAGGTCATAAATATCACGAAGGGATGATTCTCAATCTGACTGCCAGTAAAAGTCTTCATCATGATACCTGCAGAAAAAGCGATAATCGGGAGCTCAATCAAGGCATTTGAAGGTAGAAAAGGCAGGATAGCTGTCATCACACAAAGTGGAAGAAGACCATAAACTCGCCAATAGGCATTCTTACGCTGGTCTTTAAACCACATGCCAAAAAGAAAGCCTAAAGAAAAGAATAAGATTGAAAAGCAACGCAACAAGTTATAGTACATACTACTGTTCTGCCAGTCAGCGACCAAGAGAAGGATATTCCCAGTCTGTGTAGCAACCAAACTATGATAGTACATATGACAAAAGACATCCAAAGCCCCTCCCGAGAAACTCAACAAATTAGCCATCAGACGCGTATTTTGAGGAAGAAGGTTCCGCGATTCCATAACATAACTTCCCTTCTAATAGTAATTGATAGGATAGCCTTATTATAGCAAATTCGGGCACACACAGTAGAAAAAAACAACCCTCACGAGTTGCTTGCAATCCTATTAAAAATTAACGGAATCTGGGATATTATAAGTCTTGATACTAATAGATATCACGTCTATGACCGACTTCGAGGGCAAGTATGATTAGTTCATTGTCCTGAATATTGACAATAACACGATAGGCACCAATACGATAGCCCCATTGTCCAGTGCGATTGGCAACCAAGGCCTTACCCTTGGCTCTTGGATTATCTGTTACACGATTGAGATAAGACTTAATTTGTTTTCTGACGAAAGGATCCAACTTTTTAAAACTTTTGGCAAATTTAGGGGTGGGTACTATCTTATAGGTCATCCCAATTTAGCACCTCCCCACCGTTTTCTAGATAATCTTCATATTCTGCCAAAGCCAAATCGGCTACTCTAGCATCGTATTCATCCTCAATGGCTTCTAAAGTTTTGGTCCGAATTAATTCTGACAAGGATACGCCTTCAAATTTGGCAATTGCCTGCATGAACTTCTTATCTGCTTCTGAAACCTTCAATGTAATTGTTGTCATATCCTTAACCTCGTTCTCTTTTGTAACACCATTGTATTACCACTCCTCCTTTTTGTCAATTTTGATAATAGGTTCATACTTTTATTCGTAAAACAATAGAAAAAGCAACCCTGACGAGTTGCTTGCAGTCCTATTAAAAATTAACTGTATCAGGATCATCCTGAGTTTTAATGCCTTGAATCTTATCCAATACTGCCATATCTTCCTCTGACAAATCAAAGTCAAAGATATCCAAGTTGGCTTCGATATTTTTTGGTGTCACTGACTTAGGTAGTGGCAAGAAACCTTTTTGAAGGCTCCAACGTAAGGCAACTTGAGCAACAGATTTTCCGTTACGTTCAGCCACTGCTTCTACGTCTTCATTTCCAAAAATGCTACCAGTACCTAGTGGACTGTAGGCTTCAAGAAGAATGTCACGCTCTTGGCAATAGGTAACCAAATCTTCTTGGGCACAACCTGGAGCCAAGAGAATTTGATTGACATGTGGCACAATTTCAGCCGTTTCAAGGAGAGCAACAAGGTGATGCTGCATAAAGTTTGACACACCGATAGCACGCACCTTACCATCTTTGTAGGCTTCTTCCATTGCCTTCCAAGCACCTGCATTGCCAACCTTCCAAGCATCATTCTCACGAAGAGCCTTTGGATTAGGCCAGTGGATGAGCAAAAGATCCAAATAATCCACACCTAGTCTTTCAAGAGACTCGTCGATAGAGGCCTTAGCCAAATCGTAATCGTGCTTGTCATTCCAGAGTTTAGTCGTTAGGAAAATATCCTCACGCGCCACATCACTATCTGCAATCGCCTTACCTACAGAAACCTCGTTACCGTAGATTTGCGCCGTATCAATATGTGTGTAACCCGCCTTAAGTGCGAAACTAACGCTGTTATAAGCTTCTTCCCCTTCTGGAATCTGCCAAGTCCCAAAACCAATTTTAGGAATCGTAACGCCATTTGAAAGTGTATATGTTTCCATCCTGTTCTCCTTTTCAAGTTGTAACAGAATTATCTTAAAGGATATAAGATAAAATTGCAAAGATTTGCTATGGTGTCTAGAAAAAACTCCAAATGGTAGTTTATGACCAGATGGAGCTCCTATTGCTTATGATTAATCTCTATCATCATAGCCTTTTGGATGGCTTGAATGCCATGCCCAGGCACTTTGGATGATTTTTTCGATATTGTCAAATTGTGGTTTCCAGCCTAGCACTGTACGAGCCTTTTCAGAGGATGCAATCAATGTATCCGGATCACCAGGACGACGATCAGCCTTCTCAGCTGGGATTTCCTTACCTGTTACCTTACGAGCTGCTTCAAGGATTTGAAGGTTTGAAAAACCTGTTGAAGAGCCTAGGTTGAAGGCTGTTGACTCATTTCCTTTGCGGAGATATTCCACTGCCAAGAGGTGGGCATCTGCCAAGTCAAATGGATGCACATAGTCACGAACATTTGTACCGTCTGGAGTATTGTAGTCGTCACCAAAAATCATGATTTTCTCACGAACCCCTTGAGCCACTTGGAGAATAATTGGCAAGAGGTGGGTTTCAGGACCGTGATCCTCTCCGATAGAACCATCAGGTTTGGCACCCGCCACATTAAAGTAACGAAGAGGGACATACTTGATGCCGTAAGCTTGGTCTGACCACTTCATAATGGTTTCCATCATGAGCTTGCTCTCACCATAAGGATTGATTGGCTTTTGTGGTGTGGTCTCAAGGATAGGAATTTCCTCAGGAATACCATAAGTTGCAGCTGTTGATGAGAAGACAATGTATTTGACACCGCATTCGTTCATGACTTCAAGCAACTTCACCATACCAGCAGTGTTATTGTCGAAATACTTAAGTGGCTTTTCCATAGACTCAGCCACAAGTGAGTAGGCCGCAAAGTGAATAACGGCATCGACATCAGGATTTTCCTTAAAGACCTTACGCATAAAGTCCTGGTCTGCCAAATCTCCCTCGTAGAATGCCGCGTCTGGATGGACTGCCGCACGGTGACCTGTCACCAAGTTATCCACGACAACGACTTTTTCTTGGCCCGCTTCAACCAAACGGTCCACCATGTGAGAACCGATGTAACCAGCTCCACCTAAAACTAAGATTGCCATAAAATTTACCTTTTTCTTATTTTTCTATTATTATAACATAATTCTAGTCTACAGGACTAACCTGAGTTAAGTAAGGGGAAAGAAGATAAAAAATGGTCATCAACAGTTAGTTGACAACCATTTTTCTTTTTATTTCATCTTCACACAAATGGCATCCCAGGCTTGGAGTTTGCCTTGGTCTGTAATTGGCTCTAATTCGGTATTTGCAATGACAACTTCTGCTCTTTCGAAATCATAACAGAAGTCTTGTTCTTGGTCTGATAGATTGACTGCAACTAGATAACTGCTATCCTGAGTCTTACGGATATAAGCAAAGACCTTATCGACAGTCTCCAAGAGTTCAAAGTCAGCATCTACCAACCAATCTTGAGTCTTACGAAGCTCTACGAGCTTCTGATATGTATAGAAAATTGATTCTGGATTGGCAAGGGCTGATTCAACATTTATGTCCTTATAGTTTGGATTAATAGGTAACCAAGTCTTATCCGATATGCTAAATCCAGCATTTTTAGACGTATCCCATTGCATTGGTGTTCGAGCATTGTCACGACCCACCTGACGGATTTGGTCCATGATAACTTCTATCGATCCCCCTTTTTCGAGAGCTTCTTTGGCATAGTTGAGAGATTCAATGTCATTCAATTCTTCCAAAGTTCTAAAAGGATAATTGGTCATGCCGATTTCTTCACCTTGATAAATGTAAGGTGTTCCTCTCATCAGATGAAGGAGGATAGCCAAGGCCTTGGCTGACTTCTCACGATAGACACCAGTATCTCCCCACATTGAGAGAATACGAGGCAGATCATGATTATTCCAAAAAAGTGAGTTCCATCCTTGTCCCAACTCTAACTCGGTTTGCCATTTATTAAAAATAGTCTTAAGTGCTGAAACATCCAACTCTTTCTCATACTCCCATTTAGGGCTATCTGGCTTATGCTGAAGTCCAATATGTTCAAACTGGAAAACCATAGAAAGTTCTTGATTATCAGGATTTGAATACTGTTTAGCAATTTCAGGTGTTGCTCCCCAGGTTTCACCAACGGTTAGAAGGTCGTGCTTTCCAAAGCTTGCCTGGTTCATCTCCTTGATATAATCGTGAAGTTTTGGACCGTTTGTATCAATCAGTTGATCTGGGATCTTACCAATCATATCAATCACATCCATGCGGAAACCACCGATTCCCTTATCAATCCAGAAATTCATCATGTCATAAACTTTCTGGCGCAACTGTGGATTTTCCCAATTGAGGTCTGGCTGTTTCTTACTAAAGAAATGCAGATAATATTGCCCTGAGGTCTCATCATATTCCCAAGCAGAGCCACTAAAGATAGATACTAACTCATTAGGTTTGTCTCGCCAGATGTAGAAATCTCGTTCAAGACTTTCTGGATTTTCACGCGCTTCGATGAACCATGCATGCTCATCAGACGTATGGTTAACCACCAAGTCCATAACAATTTGAATATCACGCTTCTTGGCTTCCGCCAAAAGCTCATCCATGTCACTCATGTCTCCAAAAATATCTGCAATAGCCTCATAGTTAGCGATGTCATAGCCATTGTCATCCATTGGACTGTCATAGACAGGCGAAAGCCATAGGGCTGTTATTCCAAGTTTTTGCAAGTAGTCTAACTTACTGGTAATCCCCTTCAAATCACCAATGCCATCACCGTTTTTGTCCATAAAAGATTTAGGGTAAATTTGATAAATCGTAGCTTTATGCCACCAATGTTTTTGCATGATTCTACTCCTCGTTTTTATTATCATCGTGAGTCTGATAGTTCTATTTTACGTTTTTCTAGAAGTTATGCAAGCGTTTTCTTTTTTGTTTAAAACATTTCAATGACCTATACTCCAGACTCCTTAAAATTTTGGTAATATTGAAAAATAATAGAGTTGAAATGTAAGGTTAGCCTTTGCTTAGCTTAACAATACAAATCAAAACCACCCGTGAGAACGGGTGGTTTGCTCTTCGGCTGAAAGCCTCTGCTACCGGCCGAGGCCTAAAGGCCTACCGAATGGTTTCCCTTCAGCACCACCTTTGCTAGCTGACCCGACTAGCGGGTCTCTTTAAGACTACTTTCTTTTATTCTTTTCACCTGTAAACGGACAATATTCCTCGAAAAGACTGAGCTAATCTGCTATCACGTCTTCTTGTAATTGATTACGAATATATTCTTCAATTCACTTTTGATTTAGCCCAACCGTATCAACATAAAACCCTCAACACCAAAATTTGAAATTCCCAAATTTATACTTTAAATTAGCGTGGTAGTATGTGCTAAACTATTATTATCCTGTCTCATCAGGGGTCCTCCTTTTGTATACTAGTTAGTGGTCGGGAAACCTTATCTAATATTACACTTTAGGGGGACTTTTTTGATACATCGCTAAAAGCTTTTCGGAACCACTAGCACAGCTAGTGGGTTTCGTGAGACAAAAACGACGGTTAATACCTCAACCGTCACTTTTTACTTTTTGGGCAAGACCATAACAAAGCGTCTCCCCATGGAACTTTCTTCAAATCTATAGCTAAGTTCCTCATGCTCTAGAAGGTATTTAACCACAAAAAGGCCTAATCCTCCTTCTTTCTTAGACTGAACTTTAGTTGGAGTATTTTCTTTAGATACAATCGTATTTTCAATGACAAAATCAGTTCCTTCATTTTCTAAACCTATTCGAATCACTCCACCCTTATCAGAATGCTTGACTGCATTACTGATGATATTTGAGAGAACCAATTTCAAAATAGGTAAATTCATGAAAATACTAGTTGCCGGAAGATAATTGTCAATTGATAGGGAGCGATTCTCAACCAACACTTGATTTTGAGTGAGTATGCGATTTACCACATCATCTAACTGAATCCACTCCTTATCACCACCTAATTCTTGAACAGAAGATAAAGACAGGATCTCTAGGACAATCTGGTTCATCTCATCGACGATGTCAAGAGAAACTAATAGGTAGCGGTCCCGATCCTTGTAGCGACCAATTTTATCTCGCATATTTTCTAGGATAATCTTCAAGCTGGCCAGAGGCGTCTTGAGCTCATGCGAAGCCCCCCGTAGGAACTCGACCTTCATCTGCTCCAACTTCAGATTTTCCTGTTTCTGCTGCTCTAGATTGTCGATCACCTCTAAAAGATGGTGATAGAGGTCGTTGATCTGTTGCTTGAGAACGCCAATCTCATCCTGCGAGTGAATAGGAAGACTGGCTGTCCGATCCAGCCGTTTCATCCGCTTGGTCATCTGCTTGATCTCAAGGATCGGAGCAGAAATCATGCGGGCATAGAGATAGGAGGCAAGCAATGACAGAACAAAGGAAGCAAGGAGACTATAGGGAAGAAAGCCCAGACTGATGTCCCGCGCTTCCTTTTGGGAATCGACGGTCGCTAAGAATTGCAAGGTCAAGTCCTTCCCTTCCTTGGTCTGAATCTTTCGCTCTTCAATGACCAAGGAATTATTCTGGCTGTCAGGGTTCACGAGCAGGTCATCCTTGACCTCTAGGGCATTTTGTTTTTGCTTTCCTTTGATAGACACCTTGATATCATTGGTCTTGGAATAAAGGTCGATGACCGACTCAATGGTCCCTTCTTCCTGGCCCTGGAAACTCTTAGCCAGAGCTTGCGATTTCTTCAAAATCGTCTGGCGCTGGGACTCGATATAGGTCGATGGAAAAATAAAGTAAACCGAAGCATGTAGAAGAATGACTAAGCTACTAAAAAGGGCAAAGGTAATCAGAAAGATTTTTGCAAAGATACTCCGTTTGGTCATGGTCTCTCCAATTTATAGCCGACATTGCGTACCGTAACGATACAGTCCAGCTCTAGTTTTTTTCGTAGTTCCTTGATATAGACATCGATCACCCGATCAAAAGGAATCTCCTCCGTCTCCTTCCAGACGGCATCGAGGATCTGAGAGCGAGTCCGGGCCTTGCCTTCATGCTGGAGCAGGTATTCCAAGATTTCCAACTCCTTGGCATTCATGGAGATGGCTTGCCCAGCTAGGCTGGCTGTGTAGCTCTCAAAATCCACCTGTGCCTCTCCATAGGTGAAGACCCGTGAAGGCTGAAGCTTTTTAAAAATAGCTTCGATACGGACCTTCAAGAGGGACAAGGAGAAGGGTTTTTCCAGATAGCCATCTGCCAACTCTCCAAAGGCTGTCAACTTATAGTCCTCGTCATGGAAGGCCGTTAGCATGAGGACAGGGACTGAGCTGGTCTTCCGGATGGTCTTGAGTACTTCCAAGCCATTGAGGATAGGGAGCTGGATATCCAGCAAGACCAGATCTGGCGCCTCTCTGTGAAAGAGGTCCAGGGCCTCCTGCCCATCGCCTGCTTCAAAGACCTCATAGCCACATTCCATGAGATAGTCGCTCATCCCTTCGCGAATCAGGACTTCATCTTCTACGATTAGTATCTTCATACATTATCCTTTTAATCTATATATGGTCTCTTTCTTCCATTATACCGTTTTTTATAGGTGCAGCAAACTTATCATTCAACATCAACTAAGAGGTCCTTGGGTTTCTTGTGAAGAAGCCAGCGAGAAGAAATCAAGGATACCAAGCTTAAAATAAATCCACCGACTAGAATGACTACCAAAAGTTGCTTAGGTTGGACTGTCATGTGAATCTGAGTTAGAGTCTTACTGAAGCTTTCTGCCTCAGCCCCTCCACCAAGATTTGCAGCTAGAGATTCTTTGGTCATTTGCTTATTGATACCTTCTGTTACATTGGAAAGGACTGTATTACCAACTTTTTCGGCAAAGAAACTAGCTAAACCATATGACAAAAGAAAGGCTGGTAAGGCAATCATCAGCAATTCTATTAAAAATTGACCCGCAACCTGTGTCTTTTTAAGTCCCAAGGCCAAAAAGATACCAACTTCTCTACGACGAGCATTTAACCATAAAATTAACAGAAGGGTTAGCAATAAACTTGTAAAAATGAGACTTCCAATAAACATACGGTTTGCCACACGATACATCCCAAGAATAGATTTCTGTAAAGCAGGGTAATTTGACGAGCTCTTAACAAGATCGTAGAGGGACCAGTTAATATTCAACTTTTTAATCTTTGCTATCAAGGAATCAAGATTTTGATCGCCTTTAGCAAAGAAAGTGGCATCCTCATAAGTGGCAGTTTCTACAGTATTACCATAGAGTTTTGCTACTGTATCTAGATCAGTGATGAGGGTGTTTTCATACAACTCCTGAGCATAGGTAACGGCAGCTTGATTTTGACCAGAAAATAAACCTTTGATAGTCACTTCTACTGTTTCATCAGCCCTTTTTTCGTTATCAGCATCATAGAGATTAGATTTAAGCTTTACTTTATCTCCTACATTAAGACCATTCTTTTTAGCTAAACCTTCGTGCATCAAGATTTGATTATGGTCCTTATCGGTTAGATGTTCTCCTTCAACTAGTTTATAAGCACCTGAAACAAATTTATCTTCTTTTGATGAGTCATTGACTCCTGTCAACATCAAGGTAGACTTAAAATTTTTAGCACGTTCTGGCGATTGATTTTGTAGCGTTTGCTCTGTTTCAATAATCTCATAATCTAGTAAATCACCAATACCATTTATCCGTTTAATAGTCGAAACAATTCCTTTAGTCTCACTAATCTTTTTAATATCTTCTCCCTTAAGATTTCCAGCCCCTCGAGGAGTTCCAGGATTCGTGTTACGATTAATCTGCATTGAAAAACTATTGGTAATTGCCCCTAGACTCTTGGATGCAGCTTCTTGGGTTGCACTTCGCATAGCAAGTCCTAACAAACTAAGAGTACTCATCAAAAGAATAATAATTAACAGTAATAGTGACTTTGACCATTTTCGTGTAATATATGCAAAAGCGTTTCGAAACATAAGAGTCCTTTCTTTATTTTTTCTTTTCTATGAGTTGTTTCTTCTTCAACTCTAAAACCACATCAGATGCCTGAGCAACTTCCTTACTGTGCGTGACAACAATAACACATTTTTGGCGATCTAAGGCCATTCTTTTAAGGATAGCAATAATATCCTTGGCAGTTTCGTCGTCTAGATTTCCTGTCGGTTCATCTGCTAAGATAATCGGAGCCTCTGAAACCAAAGCCCGTGCAATAGCTACGCGTTGTTGTTGCCCTCCTGAAAGTTGCAGGACATTTCGATTAATTTGTTTTTCATCTAATCCCAATTCAGAAAGTATCTTCTTATCAGCATTTTTATTAACAAGTCGTACATTTTCTAAAGGTGTAAGATAATCAATGAGATTGTAATTTTGAAAAACAAGCGCAACATGGTGTCTACGATGATAACTAGAGCTTTTTTTCTTGATATTTTCTCCGTTAAACAAGACCTGCCCCTTCTTGGGATAATCAAGACCTGCCAAAAGGGAAAGTAAGGTCGTTTTTCCCGCTCCAGATTGCCCAATAATACTATAAAATTTACCTTTCTCGAAACGATAATTCACCTTCGAGAAGATAGCTTCACTTTTATTTTGATAACTATACGTAACATCTTTGAGTTCTAACATAGTGTTCCTTTCTCCTTAACTCATATTAGATAAGATTTCTTTTGGAGTTTTGCGCCAAATGAGACCTGTTGTCACACCGAGCGATAATATTACCAAGACTAGAAGACATAGATAAGATAGCCCTAAGGGTAGTCCCTGAGGAATTTGATCTAATAACTGAAGAGCCTGCTGCTGTCCTTGCTGTCCTATAAATTCTTGCAAAAACAGTCGACTTAGTAGTCGTCCAATAGCAAGGGCTGGTAACAAAGACATAAGGGACACCAACAATATCTCCATAAGAAATTGAGCAAAAATGCGTCCCTTGCTCTTCCCAATTGCTAAAAGAATACCTATCTCATGATTTCTCTCACGCGTCCATAGTGCCATTAAAAACGAGAGGATACCTGCTCCTGTAACAATTAAACTAATCATCATCGTTCTGACTATTTCTTGTAGCGCTTGAGACGATTCCTTCAAGGAGTCAAAAGCCTTTCGGTCCTGGTCCAAACGTAGACGATACCAATCGATATCTAATTGTTCCACTTGTTTAATGACTTGGTCGATTCTATCTGGATTCTTAATACCAAAGGATAATTTTGTCACTAACTTATCAGTCAAATTAAGCAGCTGGCTAGAGTCCTCATAATGGAGGAAGACTTGATTTTCACTTAAATCTGAGGACATTCCAGTAAATGTCTCCTCCTTCTTGCCAGAAAAAATACCAACGATATCAAAGCCCATTTCCCTAGCTCCACTTTCAGTCATCTGGAAATTGGACAAGGTCAGCTTATCTCCGACGCTTAGCTTATTTTTCCTAGCAAGCGATTCATGAATCATAATTTGACCTTTAGCAGATATGTGCTTCCCCTTAAGGAGTTGAAAAGCACCACTCCTAAAATCAACACTTTGGCCTGTTTCCTTAGTAAAAGTGGCTCCCAAGGCTTGATTAGCCTCATTATCAAGATCATCACGTTCCACCGTTTGTTTTCCTGTAACGACCTCCTTATCGATAAGTCGCACTGGGCTTATATATTCAGGTATCGTTGTCATCACATCAGATAGATGACTAATCTTTTCCCCCTCTTTCCAGGAAAATGCACTGCCTCTTTCTTTACTTACCAGAGCAAAACTTGCCCCACTTGACTTCCTGATTTGTGCTTTCATTCCTCCACCAACTTGCATAAGAGAGAAACAAAAATACAAGCAAGATAATATCAAAAATAAAATAAGAAAAAGAATAAAATTCCGCGTTTTTTTGCGGAAAATATAAGCAACTGCCTGTTGTAAGAGAACCATCTTCCACCTCCATTTAAGACATTGGCCCTCAGCTACACCAAAGATAAATGAGGACTCTTCATTTTTCTTATCCCAATTATAGACGACAAATGTGAAACCTTTATGAAATTCAATATTCTAAAGTGATTGTTATCTAAAAATCTAACTGCTGAGATGAGAACTCCAATTAAATAATAACTCTAAAGGACTATCATAAAAAATTCGTTTCATGATTGACTTCACCTCTTTTTCTCCCATAAATCGTCTCTCGCCAATAGCATTTACCCTCGGCATTTGATATAATTTTCCTCAGAGGTATTTTTATTTATGAAGAAACAAGCTTTTAGTTCTGAACAGTATTTGAATCTGCAACGCGACCATATTTTGGAGCGTATTAACCAGTTTGACGGGAAACTCTACTTGGAGTTTGGTGGTAAAATGTTGGAGGATTTCCACGCTGCTCGTGTCCTTCCTGGTTATGAGCCTGACAATAAAATCAAGCTCCTTCAAGAGCTTAAAGATCAGGTTGAAGTGGTTATCGCCATCAATGCTAGCAATATCGAGCACTCTAAGGCTCGTGGTGACCTTGGCATTTCCTACGACCAAGAGGTCCTTCGTCTGATTGATAAATTCAACGAGCTCAATATCTATGTGGGTTCTGTTGTTATTACGCAGTATTCAGGTCAACCTGCGGCTGATGCCTTCCGTAACCAACTGGAAAAAAATGGCATCACGTCTTACATCCATTACCCTATCAAGGGCTATCCAACGGATATGAACCATATCATTTCTCCTGAAGGTATGGGAAAAAATGACTATATCAAGACTAGCCGTAACCTTATCGTCGTTACTGCTCCTGGTCCTGGTTCTGGTAAATTGGCGACATGTATGTCTAACATGTACCACGACCAAATCAATGGCATCAAATCAGGTTATGCAAAATTTGAAACCTTCCCAGTTTGGAATTTGCCACTTCATCACCCAGTCAACTTGGCCTATGAAGCTGCCACTGCCGACCTTGATGATGTCAATATGATTGACCCATTCCACTTGGAAACTTATGGCAAAACTACGGTAAACTACAACCGTGACATCGAGATTTTCCCAGTCCTCAAACGTATGCTTGAGCGCATCCTTGGTGAGTCACCTTACGCTTCACCTACGGATATGGGTGTTAACATGGTTGGTTTTGCCATTACGGATGATGAGGCAGCCAAAGAAGCTTCTAAACAAGAAATCATCCGTCGCTACTATCAAACCGTCCTTGATTTCAAAAATGAACGTGTTCCTGAGACTGCTGTCAAGAAGATTGAGTTGCTCATGAATGACCTTGGTATTACTCCTGAAGATCGCCAAGTGGTTGTTGCAGCACGCACTAAGGCTGAAGAAACAGGTGGTTCTGCTCTTGCCCTCGAATTGCCAAATGGTCAAATCGTCACTGGTAAGAATTCAGAACTCTTTGGTCCAACTGCAGCTGCTTTGATTAATGCTATCAAGACTTCTGCAGGTATTGATAAGGATACTAAACTTATCGAGCCTGAAGTGGTTAAACCTATCCAAGGTCTGAAAATTGACCATCTGGGTAGCCGTAATCCTCGTCTCCACTCCAACGAAATCCTTATCGCCTTGGCCATTACAGCTGCCAACAATGCGGATGCGGCGCGTGCCATGGAGGAACTTGGTAACCTCAAGGGTTCTGAAGCCCACTCAACTATCATCCTTACTGATGAAGATAAAAATGTTCTCCGTAAGCTTGGTATCAATGTGACCTTCGACCCTTACTATCAATACGACAAATTGTATCGTAAATAATAGATCACTAGAAACAACAAAGACCTCAGATTTAGCAACTGAGGTCTTTTAGAACTGAATTTAACTTGAGAAAGAAAAAAGGGAAACTCTATCGAGTTCCCTTTTTGATAACCCACTCTTTCGTCTCGACCCGTTCCCAATGAAAAGGGAGTGGCCTAGCATTATTATGAAAAAGTGAGTTAAAGGTATCAAACAGAGGGCTAAGCCACTCCCAATTCTAATCAGCCTACGATTTCTAACTTGAGAAAAGGTAAGCTAAAAAGCAAAATTATAGTAGATAGGACTGCCACGAGTGGGAGGTAACGACCTCCAACAAGATAGAGTAACAACGGCGCTATCGCTATGAAACGATTTAGAAAATTGCTAGTAACACGAACGGTTTGTCCGTCCTCGACAGAAATGGTGTTAGACTTGTAACCCAACTTTCCGACACTCAAACGAGCTTTCGACGATGGTAGGGAAACGCTCACGTCTTCCACTCCAGAAACTGTCCCCACAAGACTACTGTCTACGCGAATAGGACTCTTTCTAGCTACCTTGCTCGCTTCAATTGTTATACTAGCCACTAGTCATCTCCTTTTCCTATCTTTCTACTTATAGTATACACTTTTTGAAACGCTTACACAAGTGAAATGACTGTTAAATCAGGATTTCTTGAAAATGTTTTATGTTTTCAAAAGTTCTTAAACCGCTTTGATTAACTTTAGAAATATTGGATTTTAAATAGTAAAAAGGGCTCAGTCCTATCTAATACAGAACTGAACCCTTTCCTATAAGAATTTGACTATCCTGTTGGGATAAGTGCCTGAGGGGGATAATATTCCTATACGGGAATGGTGGCACTTTCCCTACAAAAGAGCAAATTTACTTAGGCTAATCCATGAACATAAGCATCTACAGCAACGATGGCTTGCGCAATATCAGAAGCCTTCACTTCAAATGGCATTTGATGGATAGTTTCTCCTTCGATTGTTGCTTGTTGACCAACCTTGAGAAGATCTTCATAGCTTGCATTTTCAAGATGCATTTCTTTAAGAGTAGTTGGCATGCCAATTTGTTGATAGAAGCGAATGTATTTATCCAAAACTTCTTTTGGACGATTTTCTAAGAACAATTGCACAAGAGTTCCGTAGGCTACTTTTTCACCATGAGTCAAATGGTGAATATCGCCAGTGAGAGCTGTGAAACCATTATGGATGGCATGAGCAGCAGCCAAACCACCACTTTCAAATCCAATACCACTAAGAAGGGTATTAGCTTCAATAATATTTTCCAGGGCAGGCGTTACCACTTTAGCTTCACAAGCGGCCATGGCTTGTAGACCATCTGCAAAAAGGATTTCTTCACAGCGTTCAGCAATGGCAACACCAGCAAGTGTTTGGTGTTTGCCTAGCATGGTTTTACCATTTGCTTGCATAACTGCTCGAGCTTCTACCCAAGTTGCTAAGCCATCTGCGATACCAGAAGCGAGCAAGCGTTTTGGCGCTTGAGAGATAACCTTACTATCAACCAAAACCAACTCTGGGTTCTTAGAATAGAAGATATAGCGCTCAAAGGCACCCTCGTCAGTATAGATAACAGACAAAGCTGAAACTGGAGCATCTGTAGATGCGATAGTTGGGGCAATAACAACTGACGATTGTAGAAGGTCTGCAATAGCTTTAGCACTATCGATAGTCTTACCGCCACCGAGTCCAATAACTAAATCACAGCCTTCTTCTTTGGCTAGGCTGACCACACGATTAATTTCATTATCCGATGCTTCTCCATTAAAGAAGACTGGTACAACTGTGAGTCCATTTTGAACAAGGTATTCTTCGAAACGTTTACCTACAATATCATAAACTACTGAGTCACATAGTAAAACAGGATGAGTTCCCAATTCCAAAATGGTTTTTGCATTTTCAAATAAGGCATTTTCACCTTGAATGTAACGTGACGGACTTGCAAAATTTCTCATAGTCTTTCTCCTTTGACATAAATGTATTTATATAGAATCAATTAAACGACCTTACTTCTATGGAATATAGAGCTAAAAACTCACTTTAATTGACAGCATATCTATTTGGAGTCAGTACATAAGTCTAATTTTTTACTCTGTTTTCAAAACTCCTACTCTTCTTCTGGGTAGGTCAAACCCCAGTCTTTACGGAGTTGTGTCATGAGATCCATGACATCTCGGCTGTAATTGAGGTAGGTATGATCATCCTCGCCTGCAACAGCTGCTTCCATATCGAGGACCTCATACTGGAGGGCTTTAGCGGTTTCTCCTGCTTCGATGACTTCTTGTGAGCCATCTTCCGTATAGGTGATGACCGCCTTTTGCCCACGTGGGTATTCATAAAGTTCGATATAGCCCTTATCATAGGCGATAGTACCACGTTTAGGCTGTTTGGCGTGAAGACTTAGCGTCACCGTTGCCATTTCCCCTTCTGCATTGGCAAGGAGAATACCCGCTTGTTCATCAACACCAGTTGGAGCTAATTTAACCTGTGAAACCATCTCTGTCGGTTGCGACGTCATGAACCAACGTACAAAGGAAAGGGCATAGACACCGATATCAAGTAAAGCTCCACCAGCCAAGTTACGATTGAAAAAGCGGTTGGTCATGTCATATTCTTTATAAGAACCGAAGTTCATCTGGATAACCTTAAGAGGTCCCAACTTACCACTTTCCACGATTTCAGAGAGTTTTCGATAAATAGGCATATGGAAAATGGTCATGGCTTCTGCCAGTTTGACATGGTTTTCTTCAGCAAGCTTTATCGCTTCTGCCAATTCCTCACTGTTGAGAGTGATGGACTTCTCACAGAGCACATGCTTGCCAGCTGCGAGGGCCTTGCGAAGGTAATTAATATGCGTATTGTGAGGCGTTGAGATATAGATAATATCCACTTCAGGGTCTTCAAAAACTTCGTCGATTTCTTTATAAACCTTTTCGATTCCATATTTCTCAGCAAAGGCCACCCCCTTATCATAGGTACGATTTGCAACGGAATAGAGTTTACCACCTAGAGCCTCTAAAGCCTGTGCCAACTCATTGGCAATAACACCCGTCCCAAGAGTAGCCCATTTATACTTAATTTGATTTGTCATAGTTTTCCTTTATTCTATTTTTGAATGGTTAATTCATTTATCTGAGATAAGATTTCAACCTCACTCGCTCCTGCCTGAAGCAAGGCTGCAGCCGCATAGGCCCCCTCAATGAGAGGTACCTGTTGAATAAGGATTTCCTTGTCTGAAAATTCCTCAAGCATTTCCAAGTTCATACGTGCACTGCCCAAGTCGTAAAAAGCCAGAAGGCGATTGGCTGGCTGACTGTCCACAGCCACTTGCACATGGTCAAAACTAGATCCCAGGCCGCCATCTTCCAGACCACCTGTAGCCGTCAAAGGGATATCTGGAGCGACTTCACGAATCAGGCTCACCAAACCTTTAGCAATATCCGCAGAGTGGGACACAATCACAATTCCAAGTTCTGGCATATCCTAGCCCTCCGATTCTAGCAAGGCTTTGAAGAGTAGACCAGACGAATAAGAGCCTGGATCAATGTGACCAATAGAACGCTCACCTACATAAGAGGCACGCCCCTTGGTAGCCACAACTTCCTTGGTTGAAAGAACAGCTTGATCAATAAGGTCATTGGTTAATTGACCTTGTTTGACAGCTTCAACAACCGGATGCCAAACATCCACCATGGTCTTTTCACCGGCTTCTGCATGGCCACGTTTTTTAATCATCTCGAGACCTGCCTCAAGCACTCCTGCCAAATCCTGTCCAGCTTGTTCAGCCTTCATCATGCCCATAAAGGCAGACCCATAGAGCGGACCTGAGGCACCACCAACCTTGCTAATCAAGGCCATTGAGACTGCCTTAAACACTTCTGCTGCACTTTGTGGTTCCGTGCTCTTAATAGCCTCAATGGCTGCCGCCATACCACGCGCCAAGTTAGCACCATGATCACCATCTCCAATAGGACCGTCTAATTCAGACAAGTGGTCTTTTTCTGCTTCAACTTTTTGGTTAAAGCCTTGCATCCATTTTACTGCAACTGTTTTATCCATAATATACCTAATTTCTAGTTCTCACGTCAGACTACCAAGCAATAGTCTTAACTGGACTCTCCAAAGCCTCAAGCCAAGCCTCATCTTCAATCTTCATCAGAGTCAATGAGAGGCCTGCCATATCAATAGATGTCATGTAATTACCTAATTTTTTATATGCCACATCTAGTCCGGCATCTCCAAGAATGCTTGCTACATCATTAGCAAAGACATACTGCTCCATGAGAGGTGTCGCACCCATACCATTGATGAGAAGGGCATAGCGTTCGCCTGACTTAGCCTCAAAGGCTTCAAGGAGCTTCCCTGTCAATTCTTCAGCTAACTGTCGA
This sequence comes from Streptococcus sp. 17.1, assembly GCF_016648655.1. Lineage (NCBI taxonomy): Bacteria > Bacillati > Bacillota > Bacilli > Lactobacillales > Streptococcaceae > Streptococcus > Streptococcus sp. 17.1. The sequence goes on along the minus strand of NZ_JACLQM010000008.1, from coordinate 27,906 downwards.
GAAGGTTGCATAGACTCCTTGCGATAGCCTGGTTCACCATGGATACCAATACCGTACTCTATTTCATCCTCTGCTAGGACAAAACCAGGCTTGCCGACCTCAGGAACTGTCGCACCGCTAAGGGCCAAACCAATAGTGTGGATATTAGGAACAATCTTGTCAGCCAAGTCTTTGATTTCAGCCAGAGACTTACCTTCGCGAGCCGCATGACCTAGGATCTTATGCACGAAAATGGTACCTGCAACCCCACGACGACCTTGAGTATAGAGGCTATTTTCCACAGCAATATCGTCGTCCACAACGACACTGGCAACCTCGATACCTTCCATTTCAGCCAATTCTTGAGCCATCTCAAAATTCATGATGTCCCCAGAATAATTTTTAACAACCATGAAGACACCAGCCCCTTGATCTGCTTCCTTGATAGCTTCCAAAATTTGATCAGGCGTTGGTGACGTAAATACTGCACCTGCGATGGCTGCTGAAAGCATACCATCACCTACAAAACCAGCGTGAGCTGGCTCATGACCACTTCCGCCACCAGAAATGAGACCAACTTGACCAGCAGCCTGCTCATTTCTTACAATGATGTCAAAGCCGTCAACACGATGCACCAAATCACTGTGAACATAAGCCAAACCATCTAGCATCTCTGTCACAACATTTTCAGGTTTATTGATAATTTTTTTCATGGAACTGCCTCCTTTTCAAAGGTATCATCTATTTGCACTTACATTTGTTCCCTTCTTTAATTGCTAAGACCCCTATAAATAAAGGACTTAAACGCTTTTTGAGAAAGGTAGCGTAAAAATATGTAAACGCATACATTTTATAATTTAATTGTAGCATTTGCCTCTACCAATAGCAAGGCAAAAGGCAAGCCCCCCCATTTTCCTGCCCCCTATCATTAAGTAGAAGAAAAATCTCATAGAAAGTCCTATTTTAGTCGTCAAAGCTATTGAAAAACCACCATTCAAGCCTTATAATGGAATGACGAATTAAGCGCTAAGGAGGTTCAAATGACCATCGATTTTCCAAGAGAGACAGAAATAGAAACCAAAAATGAAATGGATGCCGTCCTTCAGGCAGGCCGTGTCCTTATGGAGAGCGGTGCTGAGATTTACCGTATCGAGGACACCATGGGACACATGGCCAAGTCTCTTGGTATCAGAGACTTCTCCACTTATGTGGTCAATCGAGGAGTCATGATTTCTGGACTCAACCGCTCAGGTCTTAAAGAGTCTCGTGTCCTAGCTACCTCAGTCCCGTCTATCCATCTAGGTAAACTAGAGGAAGTAAACCGCCTGTCTCGAGAACTGGCAGAACAGCCAAATCAGCCTGTATCTAGCATTTTCCAAAAGCTGAAAACCATTGAGCAGAAGACTTTCTATCGTCCTTTAGAGGATATTATAGCCTGTGTCATTGGTGCAGGGAGCTTCTCACTAGCCCTTGGAAGTAGCTGGATTGATGGAACTGCTGCGGCTATATCGGGAGTTTTTGTAGGGATTGGCATGCAACTCTTTTCCCGTTTTATTCATACCAGTTTCTTGCAGATTATCCTTTCTAGTGCCATTGCCGCTTTATCAGCTAACATTCTCTATTATTTGGGTATCGGGCAACATCGTAGCGTGATTATTCTGGGCACCTTGATGATTTTGATTCCTGGGGCTTACTTTGTAAATGCCATTCGAGAATTCACCCAGAACAACTACTATAGCGGTCTAGCCCTGATGTTGTCAGGGGTCTCCACTTGTCTATCTATCTCTGTCGGTGTTCTTGCCATGATTTCCATCCTCCCCTTTGCGGAACAGTTATCAGGCATATTCTCAACACCGTCAACCTCATGGCTGGGGGTCTTGATTCAGACCTTCATGGCAGGACTTGGGACAGCAGCCTTCTCCGTGCTTTACCGAGTGCCTAAGAAATACTTCTTAGACCTTGGGACCCTAGGTGCCGGCTCATGGCTCCTCTACCTCTTGATTTGGAATAATACCCATCACGAGGTCCTCGCCATCCTCTTCCCAGCCCTATTAGTCACTATCACCTCACGCTTTTTGGCCCACTACCGTAGATGTCCAGCTACAGTCTTCCTAGCCTCAAGCATGTTCCCACTCATCCCTGGGATGAGCTTCTACCGTGCGGTCTACTTCCTCTTAATCGGAAATGCAGACCTAGGCCTCAGCTTCCTACGAGCTTGTTTCCTGGCCTCCTTTACCATCGCCATCGCCGTCAGTTTGACACAACAAATCCCTAGCCGCTATTTTGTACTAGGGAAGAAAAAATAAATTGTTGAAAGCCATTGGTTTTATATGCCAGTGGCTTTTTTGGTGGCGTTCTAAAATCAGTGGATAGCATATTATGAATATCAAAAATACCCTACTCAAGGATCTATCCGCTGCTAACTTAAAGCAAATACATCATTAACTCTCTTTAATGAAAGTTTATCATTCATATACTATCAGTTTTGTTTAGAGTAGAGTTGGAAAGAGTTTATACAAAAAATAAAAACGCTTACACAATTCTTTGATTTTATTGAAATGTGATGATAAACTTGATATGTAAGCAATAGAACTATAATATTAACTTAATTTTACTCATGAGTTAACCATATCCTTGCTAACATTGTTCAGTTTAATGAAAGGAGCATTATCATGGAAAAGAAAGTATACTTTAAACTTCACAAAGTAAAAAAGCAATGGGTAACCATTGCAGTAACTGGTCTAGCTCTAGGACTTAGTTTTGCAAACTTGGGCTATGTGTCCGCAGCTGAACAGACTCACCCCACCTCAGAACCAACTGTTGAAAACAGCATCCAAGAAAACGCAATTGATGTCGTAAGCTCGTCAACTAATGAAGTTATTACTAAACCAGAAGAAAACAAATCTTTCGACGCCCCCAATACAAGAGAAAACATCACTGAAGCTACTTCTACTGAATCTGACCTAAGTACCACTGAAGCAACTGTTCCAGAAACAAGTACTTCTGAAATTAACTCTCAACAAGCTTTTCGTTCGGAAGTCTCTACTGTTACTAGCAGTGAAGTCGTAAGCTCTGAAACATCACATTCTGAAACAAATACAGCCCATGAAGTAGAAGAAAGTCCTGTAATATCCGGCGGTCATTACACTAGCGATGATCAGGGCAGCTGGTACTATATTAAGGATGGGAAAGCACTTACTGGTATGCAAAATATTGATAATGTGAATGTCTACTTCGATGCCGATGGTAAGCAAGTCAAAGGAGACACCCGTCACGTTAATGGATCAACATATCACTTTGAGAAAGATAGTGGACAACTTACCCGTAATGCTTTTGCATCTGATAAGAATGGAAATTGGTACTATTTAGGCCACGATGGGAAAGCACTTACTGGTAGCCAAGTTATTGACAATATTCCACTCTACTTTTACCCTAATGGTGTTCAAGCTAAAGATGCCTTTGTCGTACTAGATGGAAATTCCTATTATTTTCAAAAAGATACTGGCCAATTGGTTCGTGACCGTTTTTGGTCGGATGACGACGGCAACTGGTACTATAGTGATAAAGAAGGGAAACTTCTAACAGGCGAACAGACTATAGATGGCTTCGACATGTATTTCTACCCAGACGGTGTTCAGGCCAAGGGTGAAATCGTTACAATAGGTATCGAACCCTATTACTTCGATAAGGATAGTGGTCATAAGGTCATAAATACCGACATTACTATCAATGGAAAAACTTACCACGCAGAAGCTAATGGACTTTTGATTGAAACTGAACAGAAACTTCCTCAACGTCCACTTGTTTCTGGTGGCCATTTCCAAGAAGATTCCTCAGGCAACTGGTACTATTACACCGCAACAGGAGAGAAACTAAAAGGATGGCAAAATGTAGATGGAGTAACTCTTTACTTTGACAAAGAAGGTCGTCAAGCGAAAAATGGGGAAAGAATCATTGACGGCTCCCATTACTATTTTAGTCACTATTCAGGTGCTGTAAAAACCAACTATTGGCATACTTGGTCTATTGAAATCAGAAGACAGGAACCATTTGCTAAAACGTATAACGAATATTATGGTTCTGATGGTCGACGTTACTATGGATGGCATCGAGTTGGCGATCAACTTTATTATTTTGATTATAAGGGTCGAGTTGAAAATGATCTTACTATCTTCAAAGGACAAAACTACCTCTTTGATAATCATGGAAAATTGGTAAAAGATGCCTTTTATATTCAGTCATTACGTGTCTTTGTTGGAACTTTAAATACTAGCTATCGCTCCAATAAATTTGGCCAAGTACTAACCGGAGAACATCATATTAATGGTGATGACTACTATTTTTCAAATTCTGGTTCACCAGTCACTGGTATAGTCAATAAAGGAGGCAAGGACTATTACTATTTTGAAGGCAAACTTCTAAAAAACTATCTCGGACCTTTACTCGGACGTCAGGAACTGGATTATGATGCATACTACTCTGGCATCGTAGGTACAGATAAGGATGGAATTCTACTTACTGGTGTTAGCACTGCAAATAATGGTAAACTCTATTATTTTGAAAATATCTATTTTGATAATAGCAATATCCCCAAAATGTTTACAGTTACAACACCTACTTGGAAAACGATTGATGATAAGCTATACCACTTAGAGCCTAGCATAAACAGAACTTACAAGAATGGTGGAAGAAGTTATACCCATACCGTCAGGGAAGAAGTAGACATTATTGACCACGGAGTACGAACAAAGACCGATAAGATTAAACGTATTATTCGTGATAATTATAGTAATCTATACTATCTTGATGAAAACAATGATTTCTACATCGGACATCTACTTCCAGAAAACACAGATTTAACTAAGATTGAAGAAACTGTAATTCAAAGTGATAATAAATTCTATGCTTTCAATAGAACAAGTTCGCTTTCCGAAACTTCCCCTCTCACAGTTTCCAAGACCTTAGTTTACAATAAAAAAGCCTACCTCATTGATGATAAAGGAGTAGCGACCGAAACTAAACTAACAAATCGTTTCGAACACGATGATGCATGGAATTGGTACTACTTTGATAACGAGGGAAAAGCTGTCACCGGACTCCATTCAATAGATAATGTCACTCTATACTTTGATAAAGAGGGCAAACAAGCTAAGGGAAGACTTGTCGAAATTGACGGTCAAACACATTATTTCGATAGAGACAGCGGAGCTATGTGGACTAACCGAACACTTGAACTTAATGGTATTCGTTATATCATTGACCAAAATGGTTATGTAACTATGAATAAACCTGGACAATTTATTCAAGATAAAGATGGTGATTGGGCTTATATTAAAGAAAATGGACAGGTAGCCACTGGACTTCAGATTATTAATCATCAAAAATACTACTTTGATCCAACTGGAAAACAAGCCAAAGGAAAACGACTTTTGCTTGATGGAAAGTACTATTTCTTCGATGAAGATACTGGTGCTATGTTCGTAAATAAATTCCATGAAACAGGCGATTACTTTTCTAAAAAATATACTTATTTTGGCGAGGATGGAAGCCAGATATTTGGTTGGGCAACTATTGACGGTAAACGTGTTTATTTTAAAGAAGATGGCTACCAAGTTCGAAATGATAGACACAAGATAGGTGATTTCGATTATTTCTTCAAAAAAGACGGTAGTATGCTTTCTAATGATATTGACGGCAACTACAAGTACTATTATGCTGATAAAGACGGTCATCTACAGTTCGGATGGGTTACTCATAATAATGAAACCTACTACATTAGCCCACCATGGGGAGCTGAAAACCGAACATATCTAAAAACTATCAATGAAAAGACCTATCTTTTTGGCCCTAAAGGACGACTTCTAAGGAATACAGCTACAGACACCTCGACCTCTTGGAATGGTTTCTGTATCTCTGATGAAAATGGAGTTGTAAAAACAGGTGTCATTCGGTTAGAAGATAATAGACTTTATTATTTCAACCCTGAAATTTATATGACTACTCCTTTTAGTGGCGAATGGGCAGAGTTTGATGGTAAACTTTATCATTTTGAAATGCCGATATCAGTTAGTCCATACTCAAAAGGTTCTCCAATTACCACTAACACTACGCTTGAAAAAGATGGAAAAACCTATATTATTGACGAAAATGGCGTAGCTACAGAGAAAAAGGATTAACATCAAACTAACAACTGTAAGCATTTGAAAAATACCTCATTTTTGCCAAAATGTATTCAAAAACACCAGAAATCAATTTTTCTGGTGTTTTCTTTTTATTTTCTAAAACATAGTAAAGCTACCTGACAGAATCTCTTTCATCAATCTACTTCAAATCAAAATATTCCTTAACATCTTTAGCATAGCCATACTGCTGGTTTAAACGCTCGATTAAGTCTTTGTTATGCCCTGGATAATTGTCATTTCTCACCATCACCCTCATACAAAGATTCCACCAAACGTTCAAAGGGTTCTATATGCTCCCAATACTCAAAAGGAAGATTTGAAATCTTACTTAAATCATTATCATCAAAATGATACACGAGATGGCGTAGTATTTGATTTTCAATATAATGGATATCTCTCAGCTCCTCGAGACTGATTGTATCCAGTTCTATGATGTAGTGACACAAATCATCAAGTGCCTTTACGTCAAATTGTTTCTCCTCGTGTAGGAAGTAGAGAAAGCTCTGATTCTCACCTCTTTTATTATCTTCTATCAGATTCCTTTTATGCTTCATTCTTGAATCCTTTCCTTAATAGCACCATTATAACACTAGAAAATGATTCCCCAAAACGACAACATAAAAAGAGAACCTGGGATGTTTCCATTCCAAATTCTCTTCTTGTTGATTTACAAAATAGCAACACATCTTACCACAAACTAATGCGTTTGCTTGGTGCCAAGTACATGTCATCCCCTTCTTTGATTTGAGGGTAGGTCTCATAGAACTCAGGAAGGTTTTTAAGTTGTTGGTTAACACGTAGCTCATTTGGTGCGTGGACGTCTTGCACCATGGTATATTTGTTGTACTGTAGGCTAGCCTTTTGTTTCCAGATATCTGCGTAGTTCTCAAAGTAATCCTTGAGGTTAGGTTTTGTCATATCTGTTTTGAGAACTTGTAGTGTGGATGAGAGACCACCAGCATCTGCGACATTCTCAGTGACTGTGAGTTTTCCATTTACCTTAGTCCCGTAAATTTCCAAACCATTCCACTGGTCTTCAAAGGCTTTGATCCTCTTGTCGAAAGCTTTAGTATCTGCTTTTGTCCACCAGTTATGCATGTCACCATTCTCATCATAATCGGCTCCATTGGAGTCAAAGGCATGGGTAATTTCATGTCCAATCACGACACCGATACCACCATAGTTCTTTTCAGTACTTTGGTTTTTGTCATAAAACGGAGCTTGCAAAATACCAGCCGGGAAGTTGATACTGTTACTTTCTGGGTTGTAATAGGCATTGATATCAAAAGCAGAACCAGACCATTTATTCTTATCAATAGGATCATCAAAATGATCAATGGTATAACGTTTTCCGAACTGGGCAATATCTTCTGACAGTTCAAAGAAGGACTTGTTAGGGTCAAGATGTAGTTCCTTAGTACCAGGATCGACATCTTCCTGATAACCTACGAAAACCTTCATTTTATCCAACTTTTCGATGGCCTTGTTGCGTGTACCTTCCGTCAACCAATTATTCTTTTGGAGACGGCCACGATAGACATTTTTGATTTTATCAATCATGCCTGTCACATCAGTCTTGGCTTCCTCACCAAAGTATTTACGTCCATAATAGACACTCATGACATCACTAAACAGATGGACACTCATCTCGTAAACCGTATCTTCCTTAGAAACTGGCTTCTGTGTACCCATAATAGCCATGCTAATCGATGCAAAATTCAAACGGTAATCTTCTGTCAAAGAATTTGACGCTGCCATAGCTTCTTGCACCAAGATCCATGATTTGATTTTAGAAAAATTATCCTGATTAACGACCTTACTATAATTCTCAAAATACTTGGTATTAGGGACATTGATGGTTTCTAAATCACGTCCCATAATGCCTTTAATGACATCATATAATTTGAAGGAACCAGAGTAGGCATTAATCTCTTCTGCTGTTTTAGGGTGAACCAAATTCTTACTTTCAGACATCTCTTCGTTACTGAGACTGTACTTAGCAATGATTTCGTCGAACTCCAGTGCTTCTTTGACAATCCGTTTACTATTTTTTTCGCTATATCCAAGCATTTCCAAGGCTTTTTGCGTGGCTGTTTCAATTGGAGTCAAATATTGTTTCTTGCTGGCCTCGTCTTTATAAATAGACACATCTGGCAATAAGATACTTGGGGGACTCAATTGGATTTGTTTTTGGCTGGTATTCTCTGCGTTAGTTCCTACGTCATAACCAAATGGAAGAGGAATCCCTTTATCAGTCAAGCTAGCAGATTTACTGGCCAAATCATTCAGATCCTTGATATCCTCAATTTCTTTTAGATAAGGTTTGAGAGGTTCAAGGCCATCTTTCTCACGCTGCTTGTAATCACTAGCAGCCTTGTAGAAGGTGATAAACTCAGACATTCCTGTAATATCCGACGTTTCCTTGCCCTCCCCTAAATTTTTGATATCCTTCTTTAGCTTTCCTTTGATATCTTCATCTAAAGTATAAAAATTATCAATGCTTGGAGAATCAGCAGGAATTTTGGTTTTTAGAAGCCAGTCCTTGTTAACAGCTTGGTAAAAATTTGAGGCTACCGTAGCATTCTTGTCAATCGGCGTTTCTTGTGGAACAAAGGTTTTATAAGCCCAAAAACCACCTCCTGCAAGAGCCAAGGCCAAAGCTCCCGTTATGGAACCAAGAATAATTTTCTTACGCTTTTTCATAGATACTCCTTAGAAAATTAGATTAATATACTTGTATTATATCATTAGAACACTTATTTTAGCAAGCTGTTTTTGGGAGACAAAAAGAAGTAATCAGACGATTACTTCTTTTTATTTTCTTAAATAGCGAAAATTAGGTATTATGACACTCAAGATAAGAACAATAAAAGATCAACTAAATCCAACTTAATGGGTTTAGTTGATCTTTTTTGTCATTTTACTAATCATCACAAGCAGATAAATCATTTAAAAAGACAAACTGCCGAGTGATGTTAATCCTCTTGCTAGATTAAAGTTACGCTCTGATTTTTCTTGGAATTCTGTGAGCGTCTTACTCAAGTCACTCACTCCAGAACTCAGTGATTTGCCTTTAGAAAGATTGCGGACTGCTAGAACTTGAATAGCTCTACATAATTCTGCTAGAAGTTCATCATTATCCTTCTTCCCAACTTCTATTTCATTTTTAAACTTGACAAGCAACTCTCTCTCATTTTCAGTTGTTTCTGGATTTACAATCAGATTATAGATATTGTTTAAGATATCCGTAATTTGCGTGTTATTGCTTTTTGTCATCTAGATTACCTCCTATAACCTGTAGCAAGATTAGGTCGAGCAAGTGAATTAAATTGGTTAATTTTTGTATTGTCATGAGCACCGACCTCCTTTAATAGTTCGCTGTGACATCATTATACACATCTAGCATATCAAATTCAAGAGCAAAAATATCTTTCTGTCACGAATGCACGAACGGACAAAAAGAAGTAATCAGTCGATTACTTTCTTAAACTGCGAAAATTGGGTAACAAGATACTCAAGATTAGAACTACAAAAACACCTAAAATAATAATTGTAGTATAGGGATTAAAGTATAGGCTGATTAACAAGGCAAGACTCATTGCAACCATTAGATAACCTAACTTTCTCGCTACTGAGTTACTGCTCTCACTGTGATTTTTAGTAGCTAGACCAATACTTTTAGGAAGATAATTTCCTATTACTAGAAAAATGAGTGCCACTAACCAAATGACAGTCAATCGAACTTGGACATGCCCGCCCATGGCAACAGTCAATACGAGACCTTGAATGATAACTGCAGAAATCGGAATAAGCCATAACATAAACTCTTTCAAGAATGAAATGGTTATTTGTTTAAAATATGAAAATAAGAGATTATAAATGGCAAGAGCAATAAAAGGAAGGACAACTATTGCTAGATTGCGATTCATAAAACCATTGGCTTGTTCTTCCACATTAAAGTGGATAGCCACCCGATTTGGGAGTTGCTGGTAAAGGGCTAAGCCGACAATAACCGGTGTGAGTATTACTAGATTGCCAATGACTCTTTGCATATTATTTTTCATCTTCTTTTCCTCCAAGTGATTGAATCCAAGTTAAAATTTCTTCAAAAACGGTCAAGTTCAAACTATAGTAGATAAAATTCTTCTGCTTTTCTTCTTCAATAAGTCCCGCTTTTCTCAAGGTAGACAAATGATGGGAAACTGTTGCGGGAGCTAAGGCAAACTGCTGGCTGATTTCACCAGCGGACTTTGGTCCAGACTTTAGATAGTCTAAAATTTCTCTCCTCACAGGGGCAGAGATGGCTTTTAAGGTTTCAGATAAGCCCATGAGTTCCCTCCTTTCTCCAAATCCGACGTGTCAGAAGTCCAATACCTAACACATAAATAGCTAAAATAAGTTCGATTAGTAAGAGATTGCTGACTAGCCCTAGTTGATAAGCACCTGCCAAAAAATCAATGGCAGCGTGGAGTATAATCGCCCAGAAATAGAATGAAAGCTTATGCTTAGTGACTGCTAGAAAATCCCAAGCTGTAAGCAAGACTTGTAACACCAAGGCAACTAATCTTTCAAAGAGAGACATAACCACAGCAAAGCCCGTTAAATGGTTGACCTGACTCACAAGAAGTGAAGGTAACTGACCGGCCTGCCCTGAATGGATGGCCTGTAAAACAATGATGTTAGTGAGTAAGCCCATCACTCCAAGGAAGATAAATTCACTAAGTCCATGTCCAAAACCGTAGGCAACAATATCAGATGTCATCAACCTTCTTTTCTTAGCAAGGACCTTAAACACCACATAGCGTGTTGTTTCTTCGACAAGGCCAGCCATAAGTCCTCCATAAATAATGGTCAACCATTTAGAAGAGTGAGCAAGACCAGAAACAGCCACAGCATTGATAGGTCCTTCAATCATCATGACAGGTAAGGCAAAACCAATCAGACCTACTAAAAAGAGCTTGATTGAAAATTGCCATTTTTTCTTCAGAACGATAAAACTTATGATGGCGATAACTAACATGGCAAGAATTGTCATAAAAAGGAATGTTTCCATTTGATTTATCCTTTCCTTGATACGGAGCATCAGTACGACTTAAGTCATAATACCTATTTCTATACTTTTCGAAATAGATTCTACGCTTTTCTGAAAGCACTGTCAATAGTATTTCGAAGAAAATCGAAATAGGAGTACAAAAAAAGACCGTTTTCACGATCTTTCTTCTTGAGAATTTTCCCTCATTCTCGGCTGTGTGTTCTCTAGTCAGTCACATGGGCTACTACTGCTTATCTTCCTGGGACATATTCGCCAGTGTTAGCATCGTAGTAACGGCGTTGGCCGTTGACTGTGACGTAGGCGCCTTTAACTTGGCGACCTGATTGGTCAAAGTAAAGGTGTTGGCCATTGATGACTTGTTCGCCTGTTACGGCATAGCCATCAGCTCCGAAATAAGCCCAGACGTTAGGCTCGATTTGAGCGAAGCGGTTGGTTACAGGTTGGCCATCGTTTTCGTCATAGTACTTGTAACGACTACCGACCTTAACAGCTTTGCCCTTGTATTGGATACCATTTTGGTCAAAGTAGTATTCCTTGCCATTGATAGTCCACTTGCCTTTAAGGGCTTGGCCATCAGTATTGAAGTAAGACCATTGGTTTGGTGCAATCTCAGCAAAGCTGCTTGTTACAAGAGCTCCACTGTGGGCATCATAGTAATAAGTCTTACCATCTTCGACAATGGTTTTACCCTTAACTTGGATACCATTTTTATCAAAGTACTTAAGGTATCCATGATCAGCACGAACTTGGCCGATAGCCAGTGAACCATCGTGTTTGAAGTACATCCACTGGTCATCACCTACTTGGAGATAGCGTCCGCTAGCAAGAATACCTGATTCTGGCTCATAATAATATTTGATGCCATTTTCTTCGATAATTTCACCCTTAGCTTGGCTACCATCTTCCTTGAAGTAATAAAGGTGACCATCAATGTATTGACGTCCTGTAACACGGTTACCTTCTTTATCAAAGTAATTCCAAGCCTTAGTTGCTGGATTATAGACAAAGATGCTGCGTCCGATTTCGCCTGCTGGTGTGATGTAGCGAGCCTTACCATTTTCAAAGATAATAGAATCTGCACGATTGCTGTAGGCCGTACCGACGCTACCATCTTGGTTAAAGTAATAAGTCTTACCATCAATGACACGTGAACCAGTCACAGTATTACCGTCAGCGTCAAAGTAATAACGTTTACCTGTGCTGCTGTCTGTCGCAAAGACGTTACGTCCCATATCACCAGTTTCAGCAACATAGTAATGCAATTTGCCATCATCTGTACGGACAATGCGATCCTTAGCCTGAATACCAGTTTCACGGTCAAAGTAGAAATGGTGGCCACTCCAATGAAGGTTACCTACTACCATTGTTCCTTGAGTCGTAAAGGCACGAACCTGCTTATGTTTGTCATCAAAATCAACGAAGGCATTCTTAACCATGGCACCGTCTAGACCGTAATAGTAGGTATAGCCGTTGCTAGCACGACGAAGGGCGTTACGCAATTGGATACCATTGTCAAAGAAATAGTAATCCTTGTTATTGATGTTTCGAGCACCCTTGGTCATCTTACCGTCACCACCGAAGTAATACCAGTTACCGTTACCATCTTGAACAAATTCATTCTTAACGGTTTGGTTATCACGAAGGAAGTAAACGTCTTGTCCACGACGTTGGAAGACTTGAGTGCTTGTGATGGCACCTGTGTCACGAAGTGGTGTTGGCAAGAGTTGGCCGTTGGCTGAGGTATTAAAGTACTGGTTGGTCTTGTCATCACGAAGGACATAGTTGATACCTCGTCCAAGGATATTGGTTCCATTGAAGTACTTAGCAGACCATTTGGTAATCTTTTCATTCGTAGGCAACTGCTTACCATTTGAGATTTGCACACGGTTGAAAATAGATGGGTACTTAGCTTTAAGCTCATCAAGGAAGGCACCACCATATTTACCTTGATAGTCTGTACCATCTGTACGGGTATTTGCCACATAGGCTTGGTCCACAATTTGATAACCTTGTTGGTGATAACCGTAGCCGTTAACACGTGTGGCATTAACTACTTCTTTTCCTGGAAGGTTATAAATTTGGTCTGGCACCCAGTCAGCAATGGCTTGAATACCATCTTTGTGGAGGGCACGAAGGACATTAAGGAGGTCCTCAAGTGAGCCATACTTGTTATTTTGACTCAAGGCCATGTCATAACGGTCATCAAAGGCATAACCATTGTCAATTGTTGAATCAAGGAAGGTACCATCCTTACTTGAAACGTACTGTGGTGGAAGTCCAACAGACGTAACACCCCAAGCTTTGAGCAAATTAGTGTTCTTAGCCAAGACACGGTTCATGTAGAGTTCTGGCTGATTGTCCGCAAAAGCTTGGAAGTTTGAGAAGGCTTCATACATAACTTGCGAATCAAGGGCTGCTGAAGACTTGTAAACTTGACCATCGCTATTGGCACGGTTACTTGGCTGTGTACGTGCGTCTTGGTTAGCCTTAGCTCCGACTGGTACCCAGACACCGAGATAACCTGAGACTTGGACATTTTCAACACCAAAAACATCGTTGGCGTTGAAGGTCAAGTTCCCATTCCAGTCGGTACGTTTAAGAAGGTTTTTAGGCACATCAGAATCGTTGAGGTAGGTTGCTAGACCATCCTTAGTCGTCAAAAGTAATGGGCGATAAAGCTGATTACGGTGAGCTCTACCCATATTCATCGTTACAGTTTCATTACTACCCAATCGGAAATCATAGTTGTTGGTCATGATGACACCCATCCCTTGCGTACGGGTTTCAGCAGTTCCCCAATCAGTTCTGTTATTGGCACCTTTACCATAACGAACAGAAGTCAAAAGTCCATCATTTCCGACTTTTTTCACTTCCATGTCTTGACCACCAGCTACATACTTGATACGGGCACGCAAAAGGGTGTCAATGGCATCAAAGTAAGGCGTCTTTTTCGCCATGTAGTGACCATCCTCACGGTAGAGGTCTCCATAATAAACACGTGTTACAGAGTCCTTGTTGGTCAACATGAGGGCATAGACAGATGGCAAGTTGTATGACGCATAAGTCTTGTGAGCCTTATCAATATCCGCATTGTAAATCTCGAAGGCCTTCTTTATTTCATCACGTGTGAAATTGTAACCAAACAGATTTGGGTTGATACGATCACGGATGATACGTTGGATAATGGTTTGCGCTTCCGTATCGTGGGCACGGGTGAAAATATAGTTGGCCATACGTTCACCGTTCTTATCGTTAGCACCTCGTGGATTCAAACTACTATTCATAAAAGCAGTCATGTCCCCAAGCTGCATACGTGTATTTTTATCACGCATCAAAAGGTTGGTAAGAGCATTACGAAGGGCATTATCAATCGGCAGTTGTGCCCCCTTATTGTCCTTGTTGTAATATGGGTCGTTGGCAGACCACGCTTCCAAGTATGACAAGTGTTTGATCGCATTAGCTTCGGACTTGTCAACACCATAGGCTGCTTTGAAGTAATCTGAAGCGATTTGGAGAAGGTCAGCATCCACATTGTCCAAGGCATCGACACGCAAACCGTCAAAGTTAGCAGTTGGGTCATTGGCCATGATACTTCCGATATTCATCATAAAGTGGAGCCAGTTAAGTTGCTCCGCCTGAACAGCTGGGTTTGAGTTATCAATATCGTTGGCAAGCAAGAACTCAAGACCACCGATAGAATTGTCCTTGAAGTACTTACGTGTACCCGTCTGGTTAGTAGGTGTGCGGTTAAGTAGACGATAATCAGAGTTGGCGTAGCTAGTACGGTTACCAGTATCACCCTTACTGTTGTTAAAGAGCAACTGTCCACCTTGCAAGTGGTCGTATGAAATATTTTCAGTGCTACTATTCCAACCTGGCTGAGTCTTGATAAATTGATTAATACTTGTACTCAACCACTTGGTATTGCCTTCACGCGCAATACGCTCTTCAATCTTAGTCTGAACCGCTTTAGCAGCTAGATTTAGACTTTCCTGGCTAGAGTTGGTTGAAAATGATCCCGCACCAAGACCTTGATTTTGCATGTAGTTTAGGTAGTTAACCTGAGTCGATTTGTCAGGCCACCAAACCATCAAGAGTGGACGTTTGTCCGCTTCAGTTGAAGCTGTCCAAGTCTTACCATCCTTGAGAATACTCTTTGGACGGTACCAAGCATCCGCAGTGATGAAGGTGTCGAGTTGGTCCAAAGATTTGTTATCGTTTTTGTAGAGCTGATTTCCAGATGAAAAATCTACGGTCGCCTTGATAGGTTTAGTTGAAAATTCATCCTGTGACTTGGTCGTAAGAGCCCCTGTTTCGGCATCAAAGTAATATGACTTACCATCTTGCTCAAAGACGAAGTTCTTACGCACACTACCGTCACTATTGACATAGTATTGTTTGCCGTTAATCCATTGGATACCAGTCGCTGTATTGGTATTGGCTTCACGAGTTTCTGCCAAGGCACGACGACTACGTGTACGAGCTTCTGTATTTGCCGTATCAGTTGTTGCTGCACGGTCTGTAGTAGCTGTTGCAGTCGCATTATTTGTATCTGTCGTTGTAGCACTCGTATCAACTGCAGCTGCTTGCACATTTGTACTTGGTGCTGCTTGACCTGAGTTAGTATCAACTGTCGCTGTGTTTGCAGCAGGTGCCGCTGCCCTATCTGTAACATCGGTTGTCGTGCTAGTCGCATCTGCGACAGGAATAGCCACGCTCGCAGTATTAGCATCTGCTGAGATAGTTGGTGCTACTGTAGTTGCTGCATCATTAGTTGTAGCTGGCGTTTCTTGAAGCAGATTCTGACTGCTATCACCCGACTGATTCGCAGGATTTTGCTCATCGGCCTGAACCTGTTGATCCGCCAACAAAGTTCCACCAGCAACAGTAACCATTGAGAGTGCTGTCACCCCAATAGTCACCCAATTCTTCTTCACTTTATGCATTTTAAAGCGTACTTTTTGTTCCATAATATTTACCTTTTTCCCTTATATTACTTCTATCATAAGCTATTTGACAAGGGAATACAATTACACAACTATAATGTCAGCTTAATGTATCTACCTTCGTTTTCTCAGAAAACGTCCTTTAATAATCTGCCTAATAAATGCCCCTTGTGAACAAATGCACTAAGGATAACATAAAACCAACTAAAATCGTTAGGATTTAGACTTTTTTAGACGATAGAATCATCCTACAATATTAATTTATTTTTAAATAAAAAAACCTTCATTTCTAAGATGAAATAAAGGCTTGGGTTAGAGATATTACCTAGTGAACAAATCAGCTATGGTTTCAATAATGGCATAGAGTAATGGGTATTTTCGTTTTCTGAAGTCTGTTTTATAAAAGTAATAATTCGAAATTAAAAGAAATAATATGACAATGATAATCCAAGCCAAGATAACCATAATTTCTCTCCTTTAAGAAGTCAGTTACACCTAGAGCTTAACGAAGATGGTTCCCCATAACTACCTCTAACTCTTTTTTCCTACATGCAAATATAATACCCATTATAACACGGCTATAGCTCCTCCTTGCGAATATGAGAGGGACAAAATTATTAGGATTTAAGTGTGAAAAAGCATCAGGGTGTACACTGACAGTTTCTCTAAAACAACTCAAAAAAAACCAGCAAACGCTGGTTTTTTCATCTATTTAATCACCTAGAGTTATGATAGGAAAATAATAATAATTTAGATAGGAAAAGGAAAAATTAGCTCTAGATTTTTAAAGTACATAGTAATTAGCGACGCTGTCTCAATTCACCAGTTTTAGCATCGCAGAAGAGGCGTTTGCCACCAACATAAACATAACGTCCTTTCACTTGACGACCTGAACCGTCAAAGTAAAGCTGTTTGCCATTGATGACTTGTTGTCCAGTCACTGCTTGACCTGCTGCGTTGAAGTAATACCAGCAGCCACGTCCAGCTTCGACAAAGCGGTTTACCACTTGCTCACCAGTGTGGGCATCAAAGTAACATTTCTTACCTTGGACAGTGAGCAATTTACCTTTGACTTGAGCACCATTGCTACCAAAGTAGTAAACTTTATTGTTAATATTTTGAAGACCTATCACTTTGTGACCATCTTGGTTAAGGTACGCCCATTGGTTAGCCGCAATTTGAATGAATTGGTTGATGACTGCTTGACCAGTGACAGCGTCATAGTAACGTCCTTCAGCCCAGCCACCTTTTAGCTGACTATGGTCTTTGTTGAAGTAATAGAGTTTACCATCAATCACTTTGGCACCTTGAACGAGGCAACCAAAAGCATCCGCATAATACCAGTTGTTATTTTCAAAGATAAAGCGTGACACAGCCATTTCACCTGTTTGGGCAGAAATGTAGTATTGCTTGTTGCCTTGTTGCATCATCTGACCTTTGATTTGACGGCCTTCTGAGTCAAAGCAGTATTCTTTACCATTGATGATACGTTTTCCTGTCACAGCGTAACCATGTTCATCAAGGTAGTACCAAGCTTGGTTTTCTTTATTTTGAACAAAGGTATTTACAGCCATATTACCAGTATCAGGGATGAAGTAACGGATACGGCCATCTGAGAAGCGAATAAATTTGTCTTTAGCTTGGATACCTGTGTGTGTATCAAAGTAGAAGGTTGTGCTACCCATTTCAAGGAGACCAGTAGCCATGTGACCATAACAATCGAAATAGCGTACATCCTTACGGTAACCTGCAAAATCGTAGAAGCCATTGATAGCCTTCACGCCATTTTTATCATAGTAATAGGTGTAACCATCGCTACCTTTAACAAGTGAGTCACGAGCTTGAAGGCCATTTTCAAGGAAGTAATAAGCCTTACCATCAATAACCTTTTCGCCTTTGACCTTTTGACCATATTGATCGTAATAGTACCATTGATTTTCACCTACACGTACAAATGAAGACTTGGTATTGTTTGAATCAACACTTGGTTTAGTCTCACCTGTGATGATTTGGTAACCTGAGTTATTTTGCTGGTCACCTTGTGAAATGATAGTGACATTAGCATTTGAACCATTCGAATGCCCTACTGATATGTTTGGAAACAGTTTATTTGAATTCGAAACGATAGTAACATTCGGCGTAGTTCCTGAAGCCGTGATGGTGATAGTCGTGTTTCGACCACCATTCCAATGAATGCCGTTTGAGTTAGACGAACTCGTCGTAATTGTCGCAAAACCGCTAGCTGACGATGATGATGACCATGATGATGACGACGAGTAAGAGTACCAAGCTGAACTTGATGAGCTTGAAGAACTTGACGCACTAGCACTTACTGATGCCGAGCTGCTACTTGATTGGTAAGCAGAACCCGTTTGTGATGAATTAGAGTTTTGTGTTCCTACTACTTGAGAAGATTGTGACGAACTGACTTGACCAGCTCCACCACCAACTACAGTCTGAGATGAGCCTCCTGTTGAAACAGATGATGAAGACTCGTAGCCTGTACTCGTTTGACTTGCATAGTTAGATGGCACTGCTGACACATAAGTAGCACCTTCTGTTAAGGTTGGTGAATAGCTTTCATTAATCAATGATGCACTTGACTCAATGCCTGCATCTGTTTGTTCAAAACCATCACCATTAGGAAGTGACACTTCATCTGCTTGTGCCGATTGGTCTGCCAAAAGGGCTCCACCCGCAAGTGCAACCATAGACAGCGTACTAACTCCAATAGTCACCCAGTTTTTCTTGACCTTGTGCAACTTAAACCCAACTTTCTTTTCCATAACATACACCTTTCAATATAACTTTATTTCTCTATTCTATGTTAAGGGATTTTGGAAACGAATACAATTACAGATGCATAACTCTAGTCTCATAAGACTAACCTTATGCCCATAATAGATTTCAAAAAACAAGTCTAAGATACATGGTTAAGCCTTTTATATGTTAGAAATCGTTTCCAAAAAACGTTCAGATTTTTTAAAAAGTACACAGAAATTCCGATGTTTAGCCGTTTTAGCTCTTCCTTCATTAAAGGACTGAGCATAATTTAAAGCTAAAGTAAGCAGTTTATTGAGGAATCTATTAATCAAACTCATTGTTTGCTTACAATCTGCTTGGCATATCAAGAGATAGTAATAAAGAAAAGCACTTGAAACAAAATGTTTCAAGTGCTTAAAAGTGGTGAGACTGGGAAGGTACCTACTGAATTTTAATCCAAAAGCATCTAGGATAGTCCCAAAATCACATTTTCTTCTGCCCCTTATCGTTTTCTGACCCAAGCTCCAGTATTGGCGTCATAGTAACGACGTTGGCCTTTAACCCAAACGTAACGGCCTTTGACCTGACGGCCAGAAGCGTCAAAGTAGAGGTGTTGACCGTTGATGACTTGTTCTCCGGTTACAGCTTGGCCTGAGGCGTTAAAGTAATACCAAACACCGCGAGAAACTTGGATAAAGCGATTGGTTACGGCTTCACCACTATTGGCATCAAAGTAGTATTTCTTGCCTCTGTATGTCAGAAGTTTCCCTTTAGCTTGGACACCGTTACCTTCAAAGTAGTAAAGTTTACCATTAATATGTTGAAGACCAACTACCTTTTGACCATTTTGGTTGA
Source organism: Streptococcus sp. 17.1 (assembly GCF_016648655.1). Taxonomy (NCBI): domain Bacteria; kingdom Bacillati; phylum Bacillota; class Bacilli; order Lactobacillales; family Streptococcaceae; genus Streptococcus; species Streptococcus sp. 17.1. The sequence continues at coordinate 8,128 of NZ_JACLQM010000008.1, read as the reverse complement.
GGTAAGCCCATTTGTTGGCACCAACTTGGACAAAGCGGTTGGTTACGGCCTGACCTGAGTCACCATCATAGTAACGGCCGTTGGCCCAGGCACCCTTGACTTGACTATAATCATTGTTGAAATAATAGTGATTACCGTTGATGACCTGAGCACCTTTAACCAGTTTACCATTGCCATCGACATAGTACCACTTGTTGTTTTCCGTCACAAAGCGTGAGCGAGCAATTTCACCGCTATCACCATCAAGGAAGTAACGTTGGTTATTGATTGTGACAAAGTGTCCCTTAACCTGACGGCCTTCATTGTCAAAGTAATACTGCTTACCGTTAATGGTTTGGAGTCCTGTCACGGCATAACCGTTGCTATCGAGGTAATACCAAGCCTTGTTCTCAGGATTTTGCGCAAATCGGTTGACTGCGAGATTTCCTGTATCTGGGATGAAGTAACGCGTGCGTCCGTCCGCAAAACGGATGAACTTGTCTTTGGCTTGAATACCAGTCTTTTCATCGAAATAGAAGGTTGTGCCATACATGTCGTGGAGGCCACGATACATTTGACCGTTGCCATCAAAATAGCGAACATCTTGGCGAGGACCTGCAAAGTCGTAGAATCCGTTAAAGGCCTGAACCCCTTTAGGATCGTAGTAATAGACGTGACCATCACTGCCTTGGCGAAGGACATGACGTAGCTGGAGACCATTGTCTAGGAAGAAATATTTCTTACCATCAATGACCTATTCACCTGTGACCATGTTACCGTTCTTATCAAAGTAATACCACTGGTTGGCACCGATTTGAATGAAGGTATTCTTGGCAAGGTAACCACTCGTTGAGAGGTATTGGACCTTATCTCCCACCCTACGGAAACCAGTTGCTGTGATTTCAGTCATTTGTTTTGGAAGGAAGGTTTGACCTGCTTTAAGGCTGAAGTATTGGTTTGTGGCGTTGTCTTGCAAGACATAACGTGCTCCAGTACCTTGGATATTGCTTCCATTGAAATACTTGGCTGACCATTGCGTGATTTTCTCATTGGTTGTCAATTTACGGCCATTTGAAATCTGCACGCGCTCAAAGATAGCTGGGTATTTAGCCTTCAATTCATCAAGGAAGACACCACCATACTTCCCTTGGAAGTCATTTCCAAAGGTGCGTGTTTTAGCTGCATAGAGACTATTGTAGATTTCGGCATTTGGACGTGGTGTGCCGTAGCTGTTGGTACGTGAGGCTGTTACCACTTCTTTTCCAGGAAGGTTGTAAATTTGGTCTGGAACCCAGTCAGCAATGGCTGAGATACCTTCTGAGTGAAGGGCACGAAGGGCATCCATGAGGTCTTTGAGCGAACCGTATTTGTTGTTCTTACTCATGGCAATATCGTAGCGGTCCTCGAAGGCATAGCCATTTTCAATGATAGAATCCAAGAAAGTGCCGTCTTGGCTAGACACGTATTGTGGCGCAAATTCAAAGGAAGTGATTCCCCACTCTTTGAAGAGTTTGGCATTTTGAGCAATAACACGGTTGGTATACTGACTTGGTGTCTTAACGAAATCTTGGAAGTTTGAGAAACCTTCGTAAATGACTTGTGAGTCAAGAGCTGCTGATGATTCAAAGACCTGCTCACCCTTCTTGGTCGTCGAAGCCTTGGTGCGGGCATCTTGGTTTTCAGAAGCACCAACTGGCACCCAAACTGCCAAATAACCTGAAACTTCAACGGTTGAATGACCAGTAATATCGTCTGCTGTGAAGGTTAAGTTCCCTTGATTGTCCGTATAGCGAACCAATCCAGCTGGCACATCAGAATCCTTGAGATAGGTCGCAAGTCCTGTCGATTTGCTGAGAAGCAATGGACGGTAAGCCTGATTTTTGTGGGCAGCTCCCATATTGACCACCAAACGGTCATTTGTTCCCAACTTCATATCTGGACGGTTGGCTGTAAGGACGAGCATTCCTTGGTTGCGTGTTTCGGCAGTACCAAGCTGGTTGGCTTCTTCTGCTCCTTTACCATAACGCACAGATGACATGATTTCATAGCCATTAAGCTTAGTAACCTTCATGTCTTGACCACCTGCTACATATTTGATGCGAGCACGGAGCAAGGCATCGATGGCATTATAGTATGGTGATTTTTCAGCCATGTATTGGCCATCGTCGGTAAAGAGGTCCCCGTAGTAAACACGAGTGATACTATCCTTGTTGGTCAACATTGTGGCATAGGCAGCTGGGATATTGTACTGGGTGTACTTTTTATCAGCCTTGCGCATGTCCGCATTGTAGATTTCAAAAGCCTGTTTGAGCTCATCCATAGTAAAGGTGAAACCATCTGTTTTTGGATTAATCTGCTTGCTGATGATATTAGCCAAAACAGCTTGCACTTCACTATCATGGGCACGCACAAAAATATAATTGGCATCACGTGGCGTGTGTTTCTGCTCACTTGAACGATTGTTAAGAGAGTTAGTAATGACACGTTCCAAGCTGCCACGGTAATTGCTCTTACGCAAGAAAGTTGTCAAAAGTGTTTCACGTAGTGGATTGTCAATGGATAACTGAGCACCCTTGGTATCCTTGTTGTATTGATGGTCGTTGTAAGACCAAGCTTCAAGAATCGACAAGTGGGCAATAGCGTTGGCTTCATTGTCTGCGACACGGTATTTTTCCTTGAAGTAGTCAGAAGCAATCTGCAAGAGGTCCGCATCCACATTGTCCACCGCATCGATACGAACACCGTCAAAGTTGGCACTTGAATCATTGCCAAGGATAGAACCAATGTTCATGATGTAGTGGAGCCAGTTTAGTTGCTCAGCCTGAACAGCTGGGTTAGAGTTGTCGATATCGTTAGCCAAGAGCAACTCGTAGCCACCATTTGAACGGTCAATATGATATTTGCGTGTCCCCGTTTGGTTAGTCGGTGTGCGATTCATGAGGCGGAAATCTGAATTGGCATGACTTGTCGCACTATTATTTAGGAAGGTCAGTGCTCCTCCTTGCAGGTGATCTTTACCAACTAAGAGATTGTCCTCACTCTCAGAGTTCCAGCCAGGCTGTGTTTTGATGAAATCTGACATCAACTGGCGAAGCCAAGTGGTATTGCCCTCACGACCAATACGTTCCTCAATTCCTCGTTGCACCGTTTCGGCAGAAGCTGCCAAGTCATAGCTCATCATGTCGGTCGTATAGGTCTTATTACCAAACCCTTGTTGACTCATATAGTTGAGGTAGTTGACTTGTGTCACCTTGTCTGGCCACCAAGTCATCAAAAGGGGACGATAATCTTTCTCAGTTGAAGCTGTCCAATTTTTCCCGTCCTTCAAGATCTGTTTTGGACGATACCAGCTATCAGCCGTCAAGAAATTGTCCAAGTGTTCAAAACTCTTGCTTGACGTATCGTAGGCCTGGTTATAAACCGCATAGATAGAGTTATTTGGAATGGCATCGGCACGATACAAAGGTTTACTTTGATCTACCATCGCCCCAGTCTCATCGAAATAATAAAGACGACCATCAAGTTCAATCGCTGTGTTCTTTTTCACAACGCCATTTTCAACATAATACTGCTTGCCATCAATCGTCTTCAAGTTAGTAGCTACTGGTTTATAGTCAAGACTTGGCTGACTTGGTTGGACTGGCTTGTTAGGTTGAGACGGCTGACTTGGTTGAATAGGTTTGTTTGGTTGATTTGGCTGCGTTACAATGGTCACATTTGGTCTTGTGCCATTTGGACTTGTCACCGTTACGTTTGGCTTAGGAGTGTTTGGCCCTGTGATAATGGTTACATTTGGTGTCGTACCGCTGGCCGTAATCGTAATGTTAGTGTTGCGGTTAGCATTGATACGAATAGTGCTGTCAGCAGCGCGTGTGGCGATTGCTGGTGCAGCATTGGTCAAGACTCTAGGTCTTGCTTGTTCTGTCACACTTGGAGTAGACTGAGCACTTGTTTGCACAGCTACTTGAGTTGATGTCTGACCTTGTGAGGCCTGTTCCGTAGTCTGTGTCTCTTGGGCACTAGCTTGAGTTTGCGAAGAAACTGCCACTTCTTGATCGATAACTTGACTGCTTTGTGCTTGAGCAGTTGCCTCTTGAGCGACCGCACTTGTCGTCGCCTGAGAGCTTGTTTCGTGACTTACGCTGGCTGTTGCTACTGCTGCCACACTTGCTTGAGCACTAGCTTGCTCAGTAACAGTTGTTGTCGTCACTAGACTGGCAGTACCATCCTCACTCAGTTGCTGCAAGCCGTCACCATTAGGTGCGCTCGTCTCATCGGCTTCTACTTTTCCTTGAGCTAGGAGGCTTCCACCCGCCAAGGCAACCATTGAGAGGGTAGTCACCCCGATAGTTACCCAGTTTTTCTTAACCTTATGTAGTTTAAAACGTACCTTATTTTCCATCTATAACAATCATCCTTTTTTTCTATTGTTTTCTCTACTCTATGATATATTCAGACAAATTACAAATAGGAAAAAGTCATCTTATTTTCATGAATCTCTGCCGGACGCTTCCTATTATTAACTTTGATTTGTAAAAATGAGACCTTACACCATATGTAAGGTCCTAAATAGAGTTTTTTTGCTTCTCAAACTCCTTCAAGTGCTTATCTTCAAAGGCTTTTGAAGATTAAAGCAAGCTTCAATTAACCTTAAGAGATAGCAAAACTATGAGAGAAGCAGCCCCTAAAAAGACAATTCTGAAAAGAAAATTTTAGATAGAAAGACTCTATTTTTTCATCTGACTAAGATCGTGGTCTGTCTATGAGGAACAAAAATTAAAAATATAAATGATTTACACAGGTGAATTCTTATTTGACTAACGAAACTAAATATAGAATCTTTTATGTCAGTTCTTTAACATTTTTGATAATTCCGTTAGTTTCTGTTGTTTATTCTTAAAAAAGGATTATAATGAAGCTAGGTGAATATGTAAGCGTTTTAATTTTGCTTTAAAGGACACTTGGGGGATTATCTAAAAGATTGACATTAGTTACCTAATGCCTAAATAAGGATTATAGTAGGATAACCATTCCTGAGTCACTTTGAACCATCAAACTAGGGCTCATAAAAAGAATACAGCATCATTTCAAACTAGAGCTCTAGAGGGGACGCCTCATACTAGTAAGCTCTAGTTTTTTGTGTCTTAGAAGCCCAAAATAAACGAGATCTTCCATGCTTAGAAAGGAGGAAAATTCCGAACGGCTCTCGTTTTTCTAGAATCATTTCGTCAGGACTCATGTTTGCCTCGAACAGTCTCGTAATATAGAAATTGAGGAGGCTTGGAGAAATAAGGATTGTCACAAAAAGATTAACTTACATCGTTAGGGACTCCTCCCCAATGCTCACTTTTCATAAACTCTCATGACAGCCCTTATTTTGCAGTATGTAAAAAGTTTAAAATGAAAGGAGAATTACCATGGAAAAGAAAGTACATTTTAAACTTCACAAAGTTAAAAAACATTGGGTAACTATTGCAGTGACAGGACTTGCTTTGGGATTGAGTTTTGCAGGACTCAGCTACGCTTCAGCTGAAGAACAACCTACACCTGTTAATGAAGCAACTGTTGAAGCCATCATCAAAGAAGGCGCTATTGACGTTGAGGCTCCAGCAAGTAATGAAGCCACAACTAAACCTGTAGAAAACACAGCTGCTACCGCTTCGAGCGAGGTTGCCACTGTGTCAGAAACACCAGTGGTCACCTCTGAAGGGGCTTCAACAGAAACAGTCTCTGAAAAACCAAGCTCTGAAGTCACAAGCACAGCTAGTTCGGAAGCAGCTAATTCTGAAACTACACATTCTGAGGTAAGTGCAACGACTAGTGAGAGTGTTACAACTGAGAATTCGTCACCAACAACTAGTGATACTGATACCCCTAATTCTCAAGTTCCCTCTGCTGAAAATAATATCACTGGCGGTCACTACTACAGTGATAAACAGGGGAATTGGTACTATGAAGATGCTAATGGGAAAAAACTTACTGGAGACCAAACGATTGATAACGTAAGAGTCTCCTTCTGGGAGGACGGAAAACAAATTAAAGGACCACAAATCGTAAATTACAAACTATACCGTTATTTTGATGATAATACTGGTCAACTACAAACCAAACGTTATCTAGAATATAAGGGAAACTGGTACTATGTTGACAAGGATGGTATTCCTCTCAAGGGGGAACAAACCATTGATAGGCAAGAAGTTTATTTTGATTATGACGGAACTCAAGTCAAAGGAGACTTTAGTGAAAAGTATTCTGGTAATCTTGATAAGATGCACTATTATGACCCTAACACCGGAGCTAGAGTTAGAAAAGAAGGTCTCGTTCAAGATAAAGAAGGAAGAACCTTTTTTATCAATAATGACGGTTCTAAATATACAGGAACTCGTATGATTGATGGTAATCTTTATTATTTCGAAATCAACTCTGGTGTCATGCAAAAAGGAATCAGCATAGAGCTAGAAGATGGAAAGACTCTTCCAACTTCTAATAAATATGGAACGCCCACAAACATTACCCGTCGTTACTATTTTGACTCAGAAACCGGTCAGTTAGTCAAAAAACAAACAATTAAAGAACATGATAAATGGTACTACTACGGTGATGATGGAAATGCTATTCGTCCTAAAGATGGGGAAACCCTTATTAATGGACAAATCGTCTATCTCTACTCAAACGGCCGTCAAGCTAAAGGAGAACTTGTTCTTGATAATGGGGTCCTCCGTTACTATGATCCTGATTCTGGAGCTCGTGTTGTAAATACAAGCCTAACGATCAATGGGATGACTTATAACTTTGATGAAAATGGAATTGGTAAAGATGCTCCAAACCCTAACGGCTACTATAGCGATGAACAGGGTAACTGGTATTATAAGAATGCAAGCGGAGAAAACCTTATCGGTTCCCAAATCATTAAGGGACAAAGAGTATTCTTCCGGGATAATGGACAACAAGTCAAAGGGGCCTATTTAGATATATATAATGACCTTAAAGGTTACTACGATATCAATACAGGAAATCTCGTAACCAATCGTTACGTTGAAGTTAATGGTAATTGGTACTATGTTAATAAATACGGTAGCCCACTAAAAGGGGCCTACATTATTGATGGACAAGATGTTATGTTCGATCCCCATGATGGTAAACAGATTAAAGGAGGATTTGTAAGAGATCCGAAGTTTATCTCCAAATATTATTACATGCCTAAGTACTACTATGATAAAGACAATGGTTGCAAAGTAACCCATGCAGGCTTTGTTAATGAAAATGATTCAACCTACTACCTTGATGATAAAGGACAAATAGTTCTTGGGCTTCAGGAAATTAATGGCGATTTCTATTACTTCCGTCCAGAAAATACGTATAAACACTATGACATTGGAGAAATGTTACGAGATCGTTTTATCTATGAAAATAATAAGGTCTATTATGTTGATCATAGTGGTAAAATCTTGAAAAATCGCTTTTTCGAACGTAATGGAACTGGAACTTGGTATTATTTTACAAAAGATGGTACAGCTGCAACAGGAGAAGTTGAAATTAATGGTCAAAAACTATACTTTGATAATCCTTGGGGTTTTCAGACCAAAGGAAGGGTTGCTCAAAACGGTAAATTCTATGACAAAGATTCTGGTGAACTAGTGACCAATACTTTTAAAGAAGTATTGACTTCCGTTGGTAGTACCATAAATGGCGAAATTTTATATGCAAAGGACTGGTATTACCTTGATAGGGAAGGCCGACCACTAAAAGGACCTCAAACACTTGATTATGTCAAAATGTACTTCTTCCCTAATGGAGCACAGGTTAAGGGACGTTTTGCTCCTGATGGACACTACTATGATAAGGATACTGGTGCACTTGTAACAAACCGTTACGTCCATATCTATAACTGGAAATTTCAAGATAAATACGGTAATCCTGTCGATAACTTTTTTATCAAGTACCCACATAATTTTATTTTTGGTCTCAATGATAACACAATACCAGTAGACATTAGTCACTACCCACTTTCAAGCAAAGACTTCGATTGTGAGGACTATTTCTACTACGTTGATGTCAATGGTGATAAAGTTACCGGTGAACAAACCATTGACAATGTCCCAGTCTACTTCCACAGTAACGGTAAACAAGCCAAAGGTGAACTAGTCAC
>NZ_JACLQM010000007.1:0-112870 GCF_016648655.1 Streptococcus sp. 17.1 | reverse complement strand
TATGGGACTTTTTGTGTACACTTAAAAAGCTCTATAATCTCTACAGTGGTTTTACCCACTACAGAAATTATAGAGCCCCATTTTCTTACGATTGTAAGAAATGTATAAAGGTATGTAGGTTGGAAGTATGATACTATAAGATAGATAAATAATCTAAATTTTTAACAAAAAAGGGAGATGTATAAGGAATGGTTTTGAACAGAGAGATTGTCCTAATTCATGGGACCTGGTGTGATGGCAATGTTTGGGGAGAATTTGCGACAGGTCTACGTCAAATGGGATACAAGGTGCATACACCTAGCTTTCGTTACCATGACCTACCTTATCAAGAGTGCCTAACTAAAGTTGGGACTGTTACCTTGCAGGACTATCGAGATGATTTAGTGGCTTTGATTGAAAGTCTAGACCAACCACCACTCATTTTGGGGCACTCTTTAGGCTGTCTGGTGGCTCAAATGGTTGCTGAAAAGACAGAAGTTGCTGGTATGATTCTCATGGGACCTGCTCCGACAGCAGATATTTACGCCTTTTATCCAACCATGTTAGCTTGTTTTGGCAAACACTTTTTACGTTGGGGGTTTTGGAAAAAAGCCATGCCCCCTTATAAAAAGGAGTTTTTCAAGTTTTGCATGAATGAACAAGAGGAAGCTTTGAAAGAGGAAGTTTTTGCCGGTCTGGTTCCTGAATCAGGAAAAGTTTATACTCAGATGGCTCTTCATTGGTTTGATAAGACAAAGGCAGCTTATGTGGATTTTAGTAACATTTTATGTCCTGTTCTCGTCATTTCAGGAACCAAGGATAAGATGACTCATCCTAATATTGCTAGAAGAACAGCTAAGAACTACCGTGATTCTGTTCTCGTTTCCTTAACAGGTGCAGATCACATGTATGAAAGTGGCAAATACCAGCAGAAGACCTTGAAGGTTATTAAGGGTTGGAGTCAGCAAAATGATTTTGTGGATTAGTCACGAAAGATAATCAGAAGAAGTTGGAAGGCAATTCCAGCTTTTTTAGTTTTCATTTGAAACGTCTTTTTGAAAATTTAGAAAATTTAGTCACAAAGAGTCCTCACTATGGTATAATTGAAAAAAAGTATGTATTGGAGAACACCCATGGCGATAATAATGGATGGTAAGGCCCTAGCTGTTAAAATGCAGGATCAATTGCAAGAAAAGGTAGCACGTCTAAAAGAAAAGGAATGGATTGTGCCAGGACTAGTGGTAATTATGGTTGGAGACAACCCAGCTAGTCAAGTTTATGTGCGTAATAAGGAACGTGCTGCTAAAAAGGCTGGCTTCCATAGTCAGACGGTCAATCTTTCTGAGAGTATTAGTGAGGAAGAGTTGATTGAAGTTATTGAGCGCTATAATCAGGATCCGCTTTTCCATGGTATCTTGGTTCAGTTGCCACTGCCGAATCATATTAATGAAATGCGTATTCTTTTGGCTATTGATCCTAAAAAAGATGTCGATGGTTTCCATCCTATGAATACTGGTAATCTTTGGAATGGTCGCCGTCAAATGGTTCCTTGTACACCGGCTGGGATTATGGAAATCCTTCGTGAGTACAATGTTGAATTGGAAGGTAAGACAGCAGTTATTATCGGACGTAGTAATATTGTTGGTAAACCTATGGCTCAGCTTCTTCTAGAAAAGAATGCAACAGTTACCTTGACCCACTCACGAACACCGCATTTGGCTAAGGTTTGTAGCAAGGCAGATGTCTTGATTGTAGCTATTGGACGTGCAAAATTTGTAACAGGAGAATATGTCAAAGAGGGTGCTGTTGTCATTGATGTGGGAATCAACCGTGATGAAGAAGGCAAACTTTGTGGTGACGTTGATTTTGATCAAGTGAAAGATAAGGTTGGCATGATCACGCCTGTTCCAGGTGGTGTAGGCCCTATGACTATTACTATGTTGATGGAACAGACCTATCAAGCTGCTCTTCGTAGTGCGAAAGGATAGTTTATGAAAGTTGATGACGATTTAGCTAGGCAAGTGATAACACCTCGCTTGAGAGAGTCTCACAAGGGTTCTTACGGTCGAGTGCTTTTAGTTGGTGGGCTTTATCCTTATGGTGGTGCCATCATTATGGCTGCCATAGCTTGTGTCAATAGTGGGGCAGGCTTGGTCACAGTGGCTACGGATCGTGAAAATATCACAGCCCTTCATGCTCATCTCCCTGAAGCCATGGCTTTTGACCTTAGAGAGACTGAAAGATTCCTTGAGAATCTTAGGGCAGCTGATGTGGTATTAATCGGTTCTGGCCTAGGTGAAGATGGTGTAGCTAGTCAGGCTATGGACTTGGTGCTGGCAAATATTAGGGCAGATCAAAATTTGGTTGTTGATGGTTCAGCTCTCAATCTTTTGGCTAAGAAAAATAAGAAGGACCTACCAGATTGTCACCTTACTCTCACCCCACATCAAAAAGAATGGGAACGCTTGTCAGGTTTAAGGATTCCAGGGCAGACAGTTTCCAACACTCAAAAAGCCTTGGGAGAGTTCCGAGCTGGGACAATCCTGGTTGCCAAGAGTCACAAGACGGCTGTCTATCAGGGTGAAAAAGTAGCTCATTTAGAAGTTGGTGGGCCTTATCAAGCCACAGGAGGAATGGGAGATACCTTAGCTGGTATGATTACTGGTTTTCTGGCCCAGTTCCCTTCAATTGATCGCTATAATGCTGTCACAGTAGCTACCTGGCTTCACTCAGCTATTGCTGATGATCTGGCTAAAAATGCCTATGTGGTTTTGCCGACACATATCAGTAAAGCCATTCCTAGCTGGATGAAAAAGTTGTCAATATAATCTAAAAAACGTGTCTTATATTGAGGCAAGTTTTTTTAGATTTCGACATTTTTTTAAGTTTGCTAAAGCTTATTTGTGATAAAATAAAAGAGAATTTTTATGAGAACATAGAGGAAAAAAAGTGACATCATTTTCGAAAAAACTCAGTCAAAAATGGGAAAAACGGCGCCAAAAACAAAAAGAAAAACGAGCGAATAAACCTAGAAAGCCAGTAAACATTTCACGTCGTGTTTACTTGCTTTTTGGTGTAGTCTTTGTCCTTTTTTTGTTGCTTTTTGCACGTTTGACCTATATGCAGGTTTATAACAAATCGTTTTATACTAAGAAATTAGAGGATAACTCCAAGTATACGGTTAGAATTGCAAGCGAACGTGGGCAAATCTTTGATGCTAAGGGGGTCGCTCTTACGACCAACCAGAGTAAGGACGTTATCACCTTTACACGTAGCAATTTGGTGTCATCAGATACTATGAAGAAGGTCGCTGAAAAGTTAGCGACCATGGTAACACTAACGGAGACGAAGGTAACAGCACGCCAGAAACGCGATTTCTATCTAGCAGATTCTGCTACCTACAAACGTGTGGTTAATGATCTTCCAAAGGACAAGAAAACAGATAAGTTTGGTAATAAATTAGCTGAAGCTACTATTTACAACAATGCTGTTGATGCCGTTCCTGATGAAGCAGTGGATTACACTGAGGATGAGCTTAAGATTGTCTACATTTACTCACAGATGAATGCTGTTTCTAATTTCTCAACAGTCACATTGAAAACAGGAGACTTGACGCCTGAACAAATTGCGATTGTAGCAGCTAAACAGAAGGAACTTAATGGTATTACGGTTGCTAAGGATTGGGAGCGTCATACGGTTGATTCAGCCTTGTCTCCTCTCATCGGGAAAGTCTCAAGTTCAGAAGCAGGTTTGCCACAAGAAGATGCTAAGGAATACCTCAAAAAAGGTTATGCCCTTAATGACCGTGTAGGAACTTCTTATCTAGAAAAAGAATATGAGGAGAAGCTACAAGGGAAACATACTGTTCGTGAGATTACAGTAGACAAGGAAGGCGAAGTTGCTAGTGATAAAATCACTCAAAAGGGAAGTAAGGGTAACAATCTGCAGTTGACCATCGACCTTGATTTCCAAAAGGGAGTTGAAGATATCCTAGGTCAACAGCTTTCTTCAGAGATTTCAGAGAACAAAGCTACCTATTCTGAAGGAATGTATGCCGTTGTTATGAATGCTGAAACTGGTGCTGTACTTGCCATGGCGGGGCAAAAACATGAACAAGGAGCACAAGATTTTAAAGCAAATGCCTTAGGAACAATCACTGATGTCTTTATTCCAGGATCTGTTGTTAAGGGAGCAACCCTAACTGCTGGTTGGCGTTCAGGTGCCATCTATGGAAATCAGGTCTTGACTGACCAACCAATCAACATTGCTGGTTCAGCCTCGATTACGTCTTGGTTTACAGATCAAGGTAGCCGTCCTATTACCGCGACACAGGCTCTAGAATATTCATCAAATACCTATATGGTGCAGATTGCAATCAAACTACTTGGCCAACAGTATGTTCCAGGCATGGCCTTGTCGACTGACAATATGGATAAGGCCATGACGACACTTCGTGATACCTACGCTGATTTTGGTATGGGGGTATCTACAGGACTTGATTTGCCTGGAGAATCAGAAGGGTACATTTCTAAGAATTACAATGTAGCCAACGTTTTGACAGAGGCCTTTGGTCAGTACGATTCTTATACAACCATTCAGCTGGCTCAGTATGTTGCTTCAATTGCAAATGGTGGTAAACGTGTAGCACCTCATATTGTGGGAGGTATTTATGATGCTGGTACTAATGGTAGCTTAGGAGCTCTAGCTTCAACGGTAGATACACGTGTATTAAATACCTTACCTCTTGATTCTGAGCAGATGGGGATTATCCAACAAGGCTTTAATGATGTCGTTAATTCTGGTTCTAGCCTTGCGACTGGTAAAGCTATGGCAAGTTCTATCATTCCAATTAGTGGTAAAACAGGGACAGCCGAAACCTATACGACAGACAGCTCAGGTAACACAGTAAAAACATATAATCTTAATGCCGTAGCCTATGCGACCGCCAAAGATGGTACGAAGTTGGCTGTTGGAATCATGTACCCACATGTTCTTGATTGGAAGAGTAAAAGCCCCCAAGTTGCAGTCAAAGCTATCATGGAACTTTATCAAAATACTCACTAAATATGAAAATCTCTCGTGCCTTGCACGAGGGATTTTTCTGTGATATAGTGTTTGAGTATTTGTTCTTGGGTAAAGACATATCCATGACAGTGACAAAAGATAAGAGATGAATAAAATCATATAAAGAACAGGAGACCTTCATGCTTTATCCTACTCCAATTGCGAAGCTGATTGATAGTTTTTCAAAACTCCCTGGAATTGGGGCTAAAACAGCGACACGCCTAGCTTTTTATACCATTAGCATGTCTGATGAAGATGTCAATGATTTCGCAAAAAACCTCTTGGCAGCCAAACGTGAATTGACTTATTGTTCGGTCTGTGGTCGTTTGACAGATGATGATCCCTGTAACATTTGTACAGATGAAACGAGAGATCGTACTAAGATTTTGGTTGTTGAAGACTCCAAAGATGTTTCAGCTATGGAAAAGATTCAGGAATACCGTGGTCTCTACCATGTGCTTCAAGGGCTTATTTCCCCTATGAATGGTGTTGGACCAGATGATATTAACTTGAAAAGTTTGATTACTCGTCTTATGGATAGCGAGGTTGACGAAGTTATCATTGCTACTAATGCAACAGCAGATGGTGAGGCAACATCTATGTATATTTCACGTGTCCTCAAACCTGCGGGAATCAAGGTGACTCGTTTAGCGCGTGGTTTGGCTGTTGGTTCTGACATTGAGTATGCTGATGAAGTGACCTTGCTAAGAGCTATCGAAAATCGAACAGAACTTTAGGAAAAGTGTTGGTAAGTCCAGCGCTTTTTGTTTGCAGTAAGTAGGTTTCTCATTAAAAATTTGGTAAAATAAAGTAAACGCTTTAATGACGAGGGATCATGATGCAAATTGAAAAGATTTTAAACAACAATGTTGTTCAGGCTTTGGATAATAATGTGGAATACATTGTCATGGGCAAGGGACTGGGCTTTCAAAAGAAGGTCGGAGACTTTGTTGATAAGGAAAAGATTGAAAAGACTTTTGTTTTGGAAAATACAGAGGCATTAGATGAATGGTCTCGTGTTTATGTCAATTTGCCTGAAGGTGAAATGCAGGTCTTTTTGAATATCCTTACTTTTGCTGAAGCTGTCTTACAAACCAAGTTTGACCCCTCTTTTTTCATCGCCCTAGCTGACCACCTACATTACGCCATTGAAAGAAGTGGAGAAGGTATTTCTCTGCAGAATCCCTTGGCTTGGGAGGTTCGAAAATTTTACCCTCGGGAGTATGAGATTGGAAAACAAGCTCTTCGTTTGATTGCCAAGGATTTAGAAGTTAAATTGGCAGATGATGAGGCTGCCTCTGTCGCTTTACATTTTGTCAATGCACAAAAGGATGCGGGTCTCCATGAAAAAGACCGGCAGATGACTCAAATTGTGGTTGGAATTAGTGACATTGTCCGTCTTCAATTTGGTTGTGATTTGGAGGAGGATAGTTTCTCTTATAACCGATTTATTACACATCTTCGCTATCTAGCGCAACGGATTGTGAGTGGGGTTAGTGGTGGTAAAAATGATGCTTTTCTTTACGAGCAGGTTAGGGTAAATTATCCAGAATCCTTTATCTGTACCCAAAAGATTGCTAACTATATTAAGACAGGTTATACTTTTGAATTGAGTTTGGACGAACAGGTCTATTTAACCATTCATATTCAACGTCTTAAGGATAGTTTGGATAAGTAAGCGATTCACGGAGAGGCCATACAAAAAGCAGACAATTAGGCTTAAGTCTGCTTTTTCTGTGTCCTTATGGTATAATGAAGTGATTAATATTAAACTAAAAATACTCAAAGTTAGGATTCTATGTATTTGGGTATTTCTATAAAAAGCTAATGAGTTAGTGAAAGGAAGCGAGCGGTTCTGTGCTTGAAGTGAGCATAGCCGTTCCTAAAGAATCTTATGTATATTGAAATGATTGACGAGACTGGACAAGTCTCTGAGAAATTAAAAGAACAAACCTTGGAGTTGCTAGATTTTGCAGCACAAAAACTTGGTAAGGAAGACAAGGAAATGGCGGTTACATTTGTAACCAACGAACGCAGCCACGAACTAAACTTGGAATATCGTGATACAGACCGTCCAACGGATGTTATTAGTTTGGAGTATAAGCCTGAATTAGATATTAGTTTTGATGAGGAAGAATTGGCTGAAAATCCTGAATTAGCTGAAATGATGGGAGAGTTTGATAGTTATATCGGTGAACTCTTTATTTCCGTTGATAAGGCTCATGAACAAGCTGAGGATTATGGACATAGTTTTGAACGTGAGATGGGTTTCTTGGCTGTTCACGGTTTTCTCCATATCAATGGCTATGACCATTACACCCCAGAAGAAGAAGCGGAAATGTTTGGCTTACAGGAAGAAATTTTGACTGCTTATGGACTTACGCGACAATAATCCACAAAAAAAGTGGAAAAATAGAGAATTTACAGCTAGTTTTGAGTTTGCTCTGACAGGAATAATAACGGCTTTCAAAGAAGAACGCAATATGCGCAAGCACTTGGTTTCAGCTATTTTGGTGGTATTGGCTGGCTTGATTTTCCGTGTGTCTGCGACAGAATGGCTCTTTCTTTTGATGGCAGTTTTTCTCGTAATTGCCCTAGAGATTGTTAATTCTGCCATTGAAAATGTTGTCGATTTAGCTAGTAATTATCACTTTTCGATGCTAGCCAAAAATGCCAAGGATATGGCCGCTGGAGCTGTTTTAGTGGTTTCTTGTTATGCAGTCATTACGGGGATGATTGTTTTCATACCTAAAATTTGGCACTTAATTTTCAATTAAAACGAAATAGGAAAGAAGTTATATGACATTTAAATCAGGATTTGTGGCTATTCTCGGCCGTCCTAATGTAGGAAAATCAACGTTTTTGAACCATGTTATGGGGCAAAAGATTGCTATCATGAGTGATAAGGCTCAAACAACCCGCAATAAAATTATGGGAATTTACACAACCGATAAGGAACAGATTGTCTTTATCGATACCCCAGGGATTCACAAGCCTAAGACGGCTCTTGGGGATTTTATGGTGGAATCTGCTTATTCAACCCTTCGTGAGGTTGATACAGTCCTCTTTATGGTACCAGCGGATGAGCCTCGTGGTAAGGGTGATAATATGATTATCGAACGCCTCAAACAAGCTAAAGTTCCAGTTATCTTGGTAATCAATAAGATTGACAAGGTCCATCCAGATCAGCTCCTAGAGCAGATTGACGATTTCCGTACACAAATGGATTTCAAGGAGATTATTCCGATATCTGCCCTCCAAGGGAACAATGTTTCCCACCTTGTGGATGTCTTGAGCGCTAACCTTGAGGAAGGGTTCCAATATTTCCCAGCGGACCAAATCACCGATCACCCTGAGCGTTTCTTGGTATCAGAGATGATTCGTGAAAAAGTCCTTCAGTTGACACGTGAAGAAATTCCACACTCCGTTGCGGTTGTCATTGATGAGATGAAGCGTGATGAAGACACGGATAAGATTCATATTCGTGCGACAATCATGGTTGAGCGTGACAGCCAAAAAGGGATTGTTATTGGTAAACAAGGTTCCATGCTCAAGAAAATTGGTACCCTTGCTCGTAAAGATATTGAAGTCATGCTCGGGGACAAGGTCTTCCTTGAAACCTGGGTTAAGGTTAAGAAAAATTGGCGTGATAAAAAACTTGATTTGGCCGATTTTGGTTACAATGAAAAAGAATATTAAAAAGCTGGGCACTTGCTCGGCTTTCTTGCTAGAAGGAGGAGCAGATGCCTGAGTTACCTGAGGTAGAAACTGTTAGACGAGGTTTAGAACGGTTAGTAGTAGGTCGGACTATTTTGTCGCTTGAGGTCAAGGTTCCCAAAATGATTAAGACCTCCTACGATAGTTTTTTGACTGATTTACCTGGTCAAACCATTCAAGCCCTGCGACGAAGAGGCAAGTACTTGATTTTTGACTTTGGACAGTTGATTATGATTTCCCACTTGCGTATGGAGGGGAAATACCTGCTGTTTACAGATCAAGTTCCTACCAACAAGCATTTTCACTTATTTTTTAAGTTAGATGATGGCTCCACCCTCGTCTATCAAGATGTCCGTAAGTTTGGGACCTTTGATTTATTGGCTAAAAGTCAAGAGGAGGCTTATTTTACAAGGAAAAAGCTTGGTCCTGAGCCTACTAAGAAGGCCTTTAAATACGCTCTATTTGAGAGAGCCTTGATGAATTCTGCAAAGCCCATTAAAAGTCTCCTCTTGGAGCAAAAATTGGTGGCTGGTCTAGGAAATATCTATGTTGATGAGGTGCTTTGGGCGGCCAAGGTTCATCCTGAAACGCCAGCAAAGGAACTCAGCAAGGCAGCCATGAAGCGGGTCCATGATCAAACGATTGCCATTTTACAGCTTGGCATTGAAAAAGGCGGCTCAACCATAAGGACCTATCGTAATGCCCTTGGTGAGGACGGAACCATGCAGAACTATTTGCAGGTTTACGGAAAAACGGGACAGCCTTGTCCACGCTGCGCAAGCACAATTGAGAAAATCAAGTTAGGAGGGAGAGGGACACATTTGTGTCCTCATTGTCAGAAACGATGATTATTGGGTTAACAGGTGGTATTGCTTCAGGAAAATCAACGGTTGTTGAAATGATTAAAGAGGCAGGTTACAAGGTCATTGATGCTGATCAGCTTGTCCACGATATGCAGGCCAAAGGAGGCCGTTTGTATAGTGCCTTGCTTGATTGGTTGGGAGAGGAGATTCTCCTTCCTAATGGAGAATTGAATCGTCCTAAACTAGGGCATCTGATTTTTTCGAATGAGGAGATGAGACATCGGTCTGCTGAGATTCAAGGGACAATTATTCGAGAGGAACTAGCAACTCAAAGGGATTGTTTGGCCAAGAAAGAAGATGTTTTTTTCATGGATATTCCCTTACTTATTGAGAATGGGTATCAGGACTGGTTTGACCAGATTTGGTTGGTGGCAGTGTTACCTGAGGTCCAGCGCCAACGCTTGATGAAACGTAATCACTTAAGTTTTGAGGAAGCTAAGATGCGTATTGATAGCCAAATGTCTTTAGAAGAGAAAAAGCCTTATGCCAGCTTGGTTCTTGATAATAATGCTAGTCTCGATGATTTGAAGGAGAAAGTGAAGAGCGCAATAAATGATTTACCTAGCTCCTCATAGCTAGTCATTGTGATATAATGGATAGTGAATTTTAGAAAGAAGATGATTATTTGCGCCAAAAAGAGCTTAAGAGTACTGATTGGCAACGTAACCTTAAAATTGCATGGATAGGAACCTTTTTTACTGGAGCTAGTTTCTCCATTGTTATGCCTTTCATGGCCCTCTACATTGAGGAACTAGGTGTTAAAGGAGACATGGTTGAATGGTATACTGGTTTGTCTATTGCCATCTCTGCTTTAGCCTCAGCCCTGGTTTCTCCTATTTGGGGACGCTTGGCTGACCGTTATGGCCGAAAGCCCATGATGATTAGAGCCAGCATGGTGATGACTTTTACAATGGGAGGTCTTGCCTTAGTCCCAAATGTTTTCTGGCTGCTTTTCTTAAGAACGCTGAATGGTTTGTTTGCGGGGTATGTCCCAAATGCCACAGCTTTAATTGCTAGTCAGGTTCCTCAGAACCGTTCTGGCTATGCCCTGGGGACCTTATCTACGGGTCTAACGGCAGGTGTTCTGATTGGCCCTTTGTTAGGTGGTACCTTGTCTGAGGCGTTTGGTATGAGAGGGACCTTTTTATTGGTGGGCCTCATTCTATTTATCTGCTGCCTCTTAACTGTCTTTGGTTTGCGAGAGAATTTTCAACCTATCGAAAAGGGAGAGATGATGACTCTTTCTCAGGTTTTTGCGAAAATTCCCAGCAAATCTATGTTGATTGGTCTTTTTGTGACCAGTATGATTATCCAGATTTCTGCCCAATCGATAGCGCCTATGTTGGCCCTTTATATTCGTTATTTAGGTCAGAGGGACAATATCCTTTTTTACTCAGGTTTAATTGTTTCTGCTATGGGCTTCTCTAGTCTCTTGAGTACCCCTTTTCTGGGAAAATTGGGAGACCGTATTGGGAATCATCGCTTGCTTTTAATGGGGCTATTTTATAGCTTCCTCTTGTATTTCCTTTGTGGTTTTGCCGGTTCAGCCTTGCAATTGGGTATCTTACGTTTTGCCTATGGCTTCGGTGTGGGTGCCCTTATGCCTAGTGTCAATTCTTTATTGACCAAGATGACACCCAAGGAAGGAATCTCAAGAATATTTAGCTTTAATCAAAGCTTTTCATACATTGGACAAGTTTTAGGTCCTTTTGTTGGTTCAGCAGTTGCGACTGGACTAGGTTATCGCTGGGTCTTCTTTGTGACCGCAATAATTGTCTTTGGAAATTTTGTCTGGTCCTTAATCATCTTTAGAAAATCGCTAGGAGTCAAGAATATAGGTGAGAGTTAAAATCAATTTAAAGTGTAGTGAATGTGGGAGCATCAACTATCTCACAAGTAAAAATAAACAAAATCATCCTGAGAAAATTCAGGTACCCAAATTCTGCCCCAAGGATAGAAAAGTAACCTTACATGTTGAATCTTAAAGGGTTCTATGGTAGAATAAAAAGGACTTTTTCGGAGGAATAACTATGTACGACTTATTATTAACGCTGCTCTTGGTGATGTCAGCTATTATTGTGATTGCGGTATTCATGCAGCCACAAAAGAATCCAAGTAGCAATGTCTTTGATGGTGGTGGGTCAGAAGCACTATTTGAACGTAGTAAACCACGTGGTTTTGAAGCCTTTATGCAACGCTTTACAGGAATCATGGTTTTTCTATGGATTGTAGATGCAATCGTCCTTTCCATTCTCTCAAGTAAGTAATGAGCTGACTGAGGTTGGCTCATTTTTTGCGTTATAGTCAATAAATAAAAGAAAAGGAAATCATGAAAGAATCTATTATAAATTATTTGAAGGAGCATGGGAAATCCAGTGTAAACGACATTGCCCAGGCTCTTAATCATGCTGGGGGAGAAAAGTTTCCTCAGCTCATCAAGGCCATATCAGCCATGGAAAGTAAGGGGCAGTTGCGTTTTAATCGAGATGGCTCTGTTTCCTTGCGTCCTAAGAAAGAAAATCCAAATCAGGTGACTGTTGAAGGTGTTTTCCGTGCCAATAAGAACGGTTTTGGTTTCTTGCATGTCGATGACAGTGAAGATGATATGTTCATTGGTCGTAATGATGTTGGCCATGCCATTGACGGTGATACTGTTGCTGTTGTTATCAAGAAGCCAGCGGATCGTTTGCGTGGGACGGCAGCAGAAGCACGAGTTGTTGAAATTGTAGAACGTTCGCTTAAGACTGTTGTAGGAAAATTTATCCTTAGCGACGAGAAAGAACCTTATGCTGGTTACATTAAGTCTAAAAATCAAAAAATTCAGCAGCCAATTTATATTAAGAAAGAACCAGTTGCCCTAGACGGTACTGAAATTATCAAGGTTGATATTGAAAAATACCCTAACCGTCACTATGATTATTTTGTAGGAAGTGTTCGTGACATTATTGGTCATCAGGGGGATACTGGTATTGATGTCTTGGAAGTCTTGGAATCAATGGATATTGTTTCAGAGTTCCCAGAAGATGTCATGGCGGAAGCAGAAGCTGTGCCAGATGCACCTAGTCAGGAAGACCTCCTTGGTCGTGTTGACCTTCGTCAAGAGGTGACCTTTACTATTGATGGAGCTGATGCTAAGGACTTGGATGATGCGGTCCATATTAAACGTTTGCCAAATGGTAATTTTGAGCTTGGTGTTCATATTGCCGATGTGTCCTACTATGTCACTGAAGGTTCAGCTCTTAACCGTGAAGCCGTAGCACGTGGGACTTCGGTTTATGTGACAGACCGTGTGGTGCCAATGTTGCCTGAGCGTCTTTCAAATGGTATTTGTTCACTAAATCCCAATGTTGATCGCTTGACTCAGTCAGCCATTATGGAGATTACTCCAAAAGGTAAGGTGGTTAATCATAAGATTTGTCAATCTGTGATTAATACAACCTTCCGTATGACCTACAGTGATGTCAATGAGATGTTGGCTGGAAATCCAGAAAAGATTGAGCAGTTTAAGCCAATCATGGACTCTGTATCAGCTATGGCAGAACTGCATAAGATTTTAGAAGACATGCGTGAGCGTCGTGGTGCCCTTAACTTTGATACATCTGAAGCTCGTATCTTGGTAAATGAGAAGGGGATGCCAGTGGATATCGTGGTGCGTGAACGTGGAACAGCCGAGCGAATGATTGAATCCTTCATGTTGGCTGCCAATGAATGTGTGGCGGAGCATTTCGCTAAGGCTAAGTTGCCATTTATTTATCGAATCCACGAGGAACCAAAAGCTGAGAAATTGCAACGCTTCATGGATTATGCCTCTATCTTTGGTGTTCAAATCAAAGGAACTGCCAATAAGATGGATCAACTAGACTTGCAAGAGTTCATGGCGCGAGTTCAAGGCAAACCTGGAGCAGAGGTCATGAATATGATGTTGCTTCGTTCTATGCAACAAGCCCGCTATTCAGAACACAACCATGGGCACTATGGACTTGCGGCTCAGTACTATACCCACTTTACTAGTCCAATCCGTCGTTACCCAGACCTCTTGGTTCACCGAATGATTCGTGAGTACACTAACAATATGTCTCAAGAAACACGTGAACATTTTGAAGAGGTTATTCCTGAGTTAGCGACATCATCTTCAACCCTTGAACGCCGTGCCATTGATGCCGAACGTGTCGTTGAAGCGATGAAAAAAGCGGAATACATGGAAGAGTTTGTTGGTCAAGAATTCGACGGTATTGTTGGAAGTGTGGTTAAATTCGGTATGTTTGTGGAATTGCCAGACACCATCGAAGGTTTGGTTCACATCACGACCCTTCCAGAATTTTACAATTACAATGAACGCACCATGACACTTCAGGGTGAGAAAACTGGTAAGATTTTCCGAGTTGGTCAGCCTATCCGTGTCAAATTGACACGTGCGGATAAGGAAACCGGAGACATTGACTTCCAATACCTTCCAAGTGAGTATGATGTCACTGAAAAAGTGGATCACAAGGCTCGTCAGGAACGTGAAGAGAAGGCGAAAGCCTTCCGCAATAGAGGTCCACGTCGTGACCGTCAAAATGGAGACTTCGAACGTCGTGGTAAACGTGGGGATAACCGTAACCGTCAAGATGGTAATGGTAGTAAAGGCTCTTATGACGAAAAACGTAAGTCATCTAAGAAACCAGACAAACGTAAAAATCAAAACCGTCCTCATAATGATAACAAGGGACGTGAGAGTGGTCGTCGTAAGAAAAAAGGGAACAAACCTTTTTACAAGGACGTTGCTAAAAAACGAAAATAGGATGAGAATGGAGGGACTGCTATGCCAAAGGGTGAAGGCAATGTTGTTGCTCAGAATAAAAAGGCTAGACATGACTATAGTATCGTTGATACTATTGAAGCGGGTATCGTACTGACAGGGACAGAAATTAAGTCTGTTCGTGCGGCCCGCATCCAACTTAAAGATGGCTATGCCCAAATCAAAAATGGTGAGGCCTGGTTAATCAATGTCCATATTGCTCCTTTTGAGCAAGGAAATATTTGGAATCAAGATCCAGACCGTACGAGAAAGTTGTTGCTCAAGAAGAAACAGATCACCAAACTTCAAAATGATCTTAAGGGGACAGGAATGACCCTAGTTCCCCTTAAGGTCTACCTAAAAAACGGTTTTGCTAAGGTATTGCTCGGTATTGCCAAAGGGAAACACGATTACGATAAACGTGAGTCTATCAAGCGTCGTGAACAAGAGCGTGATATTAAACGTATTATCAAGAGTGTTAACCGTTAAACCGCCTATCATCTAAGACTACTATAGTCCTAGATGATTTTTTGTTTTTGGCTTTAAGACATGATATAATGAGAGTACCATGCGGTCTTTAGTTAGGATACTAGCTATACCTGACTCTAGCTGTGATACTGTAAAGGAGATTAGCGATGCCAGTAGATGCTAAAACAAAATACAAGGCCAAGAAGACTAAGATTGTTTTCTTTGACATTGACGACACCCTTCGTGTTAAAAAGACAGGCTACATTCCTGAATCTATTAAGGCTGTTTTCAAAGGGCTTAAAGAAAAAGGAATTTTGACGGGGATTGCCACAGGACGTGGCTACTATGGTGTCGTTGAGGATATTCGAGACCTAGAGCCCGATTATTTTGTAACCATCAATGGAACTTATGTGATTAATCGAAAAGGGGAAGAAATTTATAACCAACCCCTCGCTCGTGAGGTTACAGAAGCTTTTGTTGCTTGGTGCAAAGAGATTGAAATTGCTTGGGGCTTTGCTGGTAAGGATAAGCCAGTTGTCTCAGAGCGTTCAGATTTGATTGATAATGCTATGAAACCAGTCTATGGTCTTTGTGATGTGGAGCCAGACTTTCACTTGTCGAATGATGTTTACCATATGTGGACTTTTGCGGAAAATGATGGTGACCTTGAATTACCAGAAGAACTCGCATCCCATGTCCGTATGGTACCCTGGCACGAACACTCCTCTGACGTCGTAGCAAATGGTATCTCAAAGGCCTCTGGTGTCGAGCATGTCTTGGAGCATGAAAATCTTAAACCAGTCAATGCCATGATGTTTGGTGATGGTCCAAACGATATGGAAATCTTTGACTATGTTGGACTTAAGATTGCGATGGGTAATGCCACACCAGAATTGAAAGAAAAAGCAGATTACGTTACAGGAACAATAGAAGAAGATGGCATTTTCAATGCCTTGGAGGAACTCGGATTGGTAGAAAAAGAACTTCATTTCCCACAACTTGACTTGGATACAGTAGAAGGTCCAGTCGCAACAATTAAAACAAATCATGGTAATTTGGTCATCAAACTCTTCCCTGATCAGGCACCATTAACAGTTACTAACTTTGTCAATTTGGCCAAGAGTGGCTACTATGATGGTGTAATTTTCCACAGAATTATCAAGGACTTTATGATTCAAGGTGGTGACCCAACTGGTACTGGTATGGGTGGTGAGTCAAGCTTTGGTGGTAGCTTCCAGGACGAATTTTCTGAAGAGCTCTATAACCTCCGTGGTGCGCTTTCTATGGCTAATGCTGGACCAGATACAAATGGTAGCCAATTCTTCATCGTTCAAACGTCTGAAATTCCTTATGCTAAAAAGGAACTCGAACGTGGTGGATGGCCAGCACCAATCGCAGAAGCTTATGCTGAAAATGGGGGAACACCTCACCTAGACCGTCGTCACACAGTTTTTGGTCAATTAGTAGATGAAGACTCTTACAAGGTGCTTGATGAAATTGCCAATGTTGAGGTTGGGGCTCAAGATAAGCCACTTGAGGATGTTGTAATTGAAACAGTTGAGGTAGCAGACTAAGATGAAAATTGGAGACAAGCTTAGGGGTGTTATCACAGGCATCAAGCCTTACGGTGCCTTTGTTTCATTGGAAAATGGTACCACAGGCTTGATTCACATCTCAGAGATTAAGACAGGTTATATCGACAACATCTACAATACCCTCAAGGTAGACCAGGAGGTCTTGGTTCAAGTTGTTGATTTTGATGAATTTACACAAAAGGCCAGTCTTTCTTTGAGAACCCTTGAGGAAGAAAAAAATAAAATCCCTCATCGTCATCGTTTTTCAGATAGTCGTTTGAACTATGGCTTTAAGCCTTTGGCAGAAGCAATGCCAGGATGGATTGAAGAAGGCCTTGATTATCTTAGACAAGAGCATGAGGAGAAATAGCAAAAGCTGACTCACGATGAGTCAGCTTTTTATATGGCTTTTGAATTTGAGTGCAAACGAAAAGGTCCTCAACTTAATTGAAGACCCTTCTGGATTAATTAAACATCAAAATAGAGCAATTCTTTTGGTGTGTGTGTGAAGACTTCAAAGCCGTCTTTTGTAACATAACCACAGTCCTCGATACGAACACCAACTTTTTCAGGAATGTAGATACCTGGTTCAACAGAGAAGCACATACCTTCTTCGATAACCAAGTCATTTCCTTCCATGATTGAAGGAAATTCGTGGACATCCATACCAAGACCATGTCCTAGACGGTGGTTGAAGTATTCGCCGTAACCAGCCTTTTTAATAACATTACGTGCTGCAGCATCGACTTCGCTGGCAGTTACACCTGGTTTAATCATATCTAGGGCAGCCTGTTGAGCTTCTAAAGTCAAGTGGTAGATTTCTTTTTTGAAATCATCGGGTTTTCCAACAGCGACTGTTCGCGTCATATCTGAAGCATAGCCATTCACCATACAGCCCAAGTCGAAGAGAAGAAGAGCATCTTTTTCAATTTTGTTGCTTCCAGGAATGCCGTGTGGGTTGGCTGCATTGTTACCAGTCAAGACCATAGTTTCAAAGCTCATTTCATAGCCCAAGCGTTTGATGCCAAATTCGATTTGAGCAATGATGTCTGTTTCAGTAACATCGAGAGAAATATTGTCGAAACCGATATTAACAGCTTTATCAGCATAATCACCGGCAACAAGCATTTTTTGAATTTCATCAGCTGACTTGATAACGCGCATTTTTTGAATGAATGGTGTCAGGTTTTCAAAGCGACCTTCAAAGACCGATTGCAATCCTTGGAACTTGGTCACATTAAGATTGTCAAACTCTGCATAAATAATAGGGCTGTCTGTGCTTGCTAGGCCAGCTTTGATTTTTTGCCATGGATTTTCAGAGTCTACATAACCAAAGACTGGGAAGTCGAGTACAGCAGAGGCACGTGCAACCTCAAGAGCAGGTACAAATAGGGCAGGCTCACGATTTTCATAGACGAAGAGGAACATTTGGCGTTCATGTGGGTCACAATCAAAACCAGTAAGATAATTGACAGTTACAGGATCTGAAACAATAGCTAGCCCTGCTTTATTTTCATTCAAAAAATGACGAATGCGATCAAGTTTAGACATAGAAAAAAACTCCTTTGTATTTGTTACACTCATTCTGTCACTTTTATAAGGAAAATGCAAGCTGTTTTTTTGGCTTTTCATTAAATCATTTACTTTCATTGAGACTTTTTTAGGCTAGTTTTGTAAGCGATGGATAGTCTTGGAAACACGAAATGAGAGGCCTTTTTCTGAAATGGCTTTCTTCCTCATAACCACAAAGAAGGAATCCCTTTCATTTTTTTGTAAAAAATCAGTCAAAATAATTGAAAGTGTTTTCAGAATCTGATACAATTAGCATGAAAGAGTGAGCGTAAAATGAGAAAGGAAGTGTTTTTATGAATACTGATGAAACAATCACTATTTATGACGTTGCGCGTGAGGCAGGCGTTTCGATGGCGACTGTGTCTCGTGTGGTAAATGGAAATAAAAATGTAAAAGAAAACACCCGAAAAAAAGTGCTTGAGGTCATTGATCGTTTGGATTATCGTCCAAATGCGGTTGCGCGTGGCTTGGCGAGTAAGAAAACCACTACTGTAGGAGTTGTCATCCCAAATATTGCAAATAGCTATTTTGCTACTTTAGCAAGGGGGATTGATGATATTGCAACGATGTACAAGTACAATATTGTCCTTGCTTCTAGTGATGAAAATGACGATCACGAAGTTACCGTGATTAACTCTCTATTTGCCAAACAAGTAGATGGTATCATCTTCATGGGTTACCACTTGACGGAAAAAATTCGTGCAGAATTTTCTCGTACCCGTACTCCGATTGTCCTAGCAGGAACAGTGGACCTCGAGCACCAATTACCGAGCGTTAATATCGACTATAAAGTTGCCGTTGAGGATTCTGTAACGCAACTTGCCAAGAATAATGAAAAGGTTGCCTTTGTATCAGGACCACTAATTGATGATATTAATGGCAAGCTTCGTCTAGCTGGTTATAAGGCTGGACTTGAAAAGAATAATTTGCGTTACAATGAAGGTCTTGTCTTTGAAGCCAAATATAGCTATAAAGATGGCTTTGATTTAGCACAACGTGTTTTGAACTCTGGTGCCACTGCTGCCTATGTTGGAGAAGATGAATTGGCTGCAGGTCTCTTGAATGGCCTCTTTGCTGCAGGTAAATCAGTTCCAGAAGACTTCGAAATCATCACAAGCAATGACTCACCAATTACAAGCTACACACGTCCAAACCTTTCTAGTATTAATCATCCTCTCTATGATTTAGGGGCAGTTAGCATGCGTATGTTGACTAAAATCATGAATAAGGAAGAACTTGAAGATAAAGATGTTATTCTTAATCACGGTCTTACCTTACGTCAGTCAACAAAATAAAAAAGGAGTTGGGACTTAAGTTTGTCTCAACTTCTCTTTTTTAGAAAAAGGGAGAACCAATGACTTTTGAGGATGCTTATTTTAAACAGAAGATCCTAAAACAGGATAGCCTAGAGCCTTTTGGTTTTACAACTACTAAGCAAGGTTATGAGTTCAGAAAAACACTGATAGCTGATGAACTTGAAGCTCGATTGCTTATTGATTTAGAAGGTAAGTTGACGGGACAGGTTGTTGATATCGATCTTGATGAGCCTTATGATATCTTCAGGAGTCCTCAGGCCACTGGAACTTACGTTGGTCAAGTCAGAGAAGCTTATGGAGAACTTCTCTCACAGCTAGCTGATTCTTGTTATGAAAATCAATTGTTCTCATCTCCACAAGCTAATCGCCTAGCTCAGTTTTTAGTTCAAGAATTTTCAGACCAAGCAGACCATCCTTTCGAAAAGGAACCAAGCTATTTGTCCTTTAGGGTTGATGGTAAATGGTATGCCTTGTTTTTTCCTCTTAAGGGAGAAAAACTAGGGCTTGATGGAGAAAAGGCGGATTTAATTTATGATGTGGTTAACCTGAAGGTTAATCCAAAGCAAATGGATAAGCTCTTGGAAATGGATGGGGTTTTTCCTAGCTACCATATGTCCAAGAAGACCTGGATTAGTCTTGTTTTAGACGAGACATTGTCGGACCAAACCATTATTGAACTTCTTAGTGACAGTCGCTTCCTAGTGGCCCCAAAACATCTTAGAAAGGCTTTTGAGCCTCATTATTGGATTATCCCGGTAAATTTGAAATACTACGATATTGGAGAGGAGTTCTCCGCAAATGAGGAGCTTCTTTGGACACAGAAAGCTAGTATGCAAAAGGGAGATTTGGTGGCTATCTATATTACGGCACCTACCAAGGCCATCCGTTACCTCTGTCAGGTTTTAGAAGCGAATATCCCTAATCAAGGTTATCGTGAAGAGGCGAGTATTAAGGAGTTGATGCGGATTAAACCCTTATACACCTTTAATGACACCGAATTTGACAGTGAAAGACTAAAGAGTTTAGGTATCAAAACTGTTCGAGGTCCAAGACATATGACAGATGAGTTAGTTCAGTCCTTATCCCCTTACCTAAAAGAAAAATAGAAGGAGGACATCATGCGAATTTTGATTGCACCTGATTCGTTTAAGGAAAGTTTGTCTGCAAAGGAGGTCGCCTTAGCTCTTAAATTGGGCTTTGAAAAGGCCTTACCCGACACTGAGTTTGATCTCATGCCAATAGGTGATGGTGGCGAGGGCACCTTAGATGCTCTTGCTGAAAATCTAAATCTTGAGAAGAAAAGTATCGAGATTCCTCATGCCTATACAAGTGACGGAAGTGTTTCTTTTGCCAGCAATGGCCAGACTGCCATTTTTGAAATGGCTGCGATTTGTGGCTTGGAACAGATTCCTAAGGATAAACGAAATCCTCTAGCTCTAACGACACAAGGCGTGGGCGAACTAATTGTTCATTTGGTTCAATCTGGCATCCGAGATTTTATCATAGGCGTAGGTGGGTCTGCTACCAATGATGGTGGTATTGGTATGGCATATGGATTGGGTTATCGTTTTTATGACTCTCAGGGACAGGAGCTTGAGCCAATAGGTGCTAATCTTGGTCTTATTAAAAAGGTATCCTCTAAAAATAAGATTGATTTGTCTGGTGTTACTATTCATCTGATTACTGACGTAGATAATCCCTTGTGTGGTCAAGATGGAGCGACCTATATTTTTGGTGGACAAAAAGGCCTAGCTCCTTCACAATTTAAAAAGGTTGACCAAGACATGACACAATTCTACGAAAACTTTGCTCCTGAGGTTTTAAAACTGGCTGGTTCAGGAGCCGGAGGAGGCATGGCAGCGGGTTTAGTAGCCTTTGCAGGCGCAGAAATTAAATCAGGGATTGACTTTGTACTTGATTGCGTTGATTTTGATCAACGTGTGAGGGAAGTTGATTTGGTCATAGTTGGTGAAGGACGTATGGATAGCCAGTCCTTGTCTGGTAAAGCACCGGTCGGGGTGGCTAGGCGGACACCATCAGCTATTCCCGTCATTGCTGTCTGTGGTAGTTTGAAGGATGACCTGCCTGATTTTCCAGTAGCAGGTATCTCAGCTGCTTTCCCTATCATTGGACAAGTATTAGAGTTAGACCAAGTTTTAGCTACGGCTAAGGAGAATCTCTATCGCACAGGACTCAATATTGGGAATCTCATCAAGCTCAGTAAAACATTGTGATATAAGAAAAAGCTGACTTTGCATCAGCTTTTATTTTCCGAATAGTTTAGCAAAAAATCCCTTTTTTTCAAGGCAAGGTTCAGTTTCACTAGGAGCAAGGATATCAGGATAGAGTTCTGAAAATAACACTTTATCAAGATTCTCTGCTTGATTACTATGTACGATAAGACCGTATGGCGAATGGGCCTTGGCCTCGTCAACGATAGTTGCAGAAATATTTAGTGCTTGAGCGGTCTTGATATAGGTAAATTGTGTCTGGTCAGCTAATTTTGGCGAAAGTTTGAGACTAAGATTAGGGTAAACGGCTAATAAGTCTTTTAATATTTGCGGAAAATTGTCAATTACAGTTTTCTTTTCGGTATTTTCCAATAGAACAGCTAGGACTACACGTTCCGCATAGGTTCCAAAATACTGACGAAGTTCATCGGGATTTAGGCGTTTTTCGCCACTAGCGCATTGGAGCACTTTGTTTTCAAGTGAAGTCATAGGAATCTCCTCTTAGTTTTCTACTTGTATTATACAATATTTTGAATTCCTTTTCATTTGAGTTGCTTTCTGAGATTTTCAAAAACAATTGAAAATATTAAAAAATAGAAAATCGCTAGAAAATTCTGGTTTTAATTTGCTTAAGCCTTGATATTATGGTAATATATAGGTGTAAAAAATTTTAACTCATAAGGAGAGTATTGTAATGTCAATTATTACTGATGTTTACGCACGCGAAGTCCTTGACTCACGCGGTAACCCAACACTTGAAGTAGAAGTTTACACTGAATCTGGTGCATTCGGTCGCGGTATGGTTCCTTCAGGAGCTTCAACTGGTGAACACGAAGCAGTAGAACTTCGTGATGGTGACAAAGCTCGTTACGGTGGTCTTGGTACTCAAAAAGCAGTTGATAATGTAAACAACGTTATTGCTGAACACATCATCGGATTCGACGTACGTGATCAACAAGGTATTGACCGCGCAATGATCGCTCTTGACGGTACTCCAAACAAAGGTAAACTTGGTGCCAACGCTATTCTTGGTGTGTCTATCGCTGTAGCACGCGCAGCTGCTGACTACCTTGAAGTTCCACTTTACAGCTACCTTGGCGGATTCAACACTAAAGTTCTTCCAACTCCAATGATGAACATCATCAACGGTGGTTCTCACTCAGACGCTCCAATCGCTTTCCAAGAATTCATGATTGTACCTGCTGGTGCACCAACATTCAAAGAAGCTCTTCGTTGGGGTGCTGAAATCTTCCACGCACTTAAGAAAATCCTTAAAGAACGTGGACTTGAAACAGCCGTAGGTGACGAAGGTGGTTTTGCACCTCGTTTCGACGGAACTGAAGATGGTGTTGAAACTATCATCAAAGCTATCGAAGCTGCTGGATATGTACCAGGTAAAGATGTATTTATCGGATTTGACTGTGCATCATCTGAATTCTACGATGCAGAACGTAAAGTTTACGACTACACTAAATTTGAAGGTGAAGGCGCTGCTGTTCGTACTGCTGCAGAACAAATCGACTACCTTGAAGAATTGGTTAACAAATACCCAATCATCACTATCGAAGATGGTATGGACGAAAACGACTGGGACGGTTGGAAAGCTCTTACTGAACGTCTTGGTGGTAAAGTTCAATTGGTTGGTGACGACTTCTTCGTAACTAACACAGCTTACCTTGAAAAAGGTATTGCAGAACACGCTGCTAACTCAATCCTTATCAAAGTTAACCAAATCGGTACTTTGACTGAAACTTTCGACGCTATCGAAATGGCGAAAGAAGCTGGATACACAGCAGTAGTATCACACCGTTCAGGTGAAACTGAAGATTCAACAATCGCTGATATCGCAGTTGCAACTAACGCTGGTCAAATCAAGACAGGTTCATTGTCACGTACTGACCGTATCGCTAAATACAACCAATTGCTTCGTATCGAAGACCAACTTGGTGAAGTTGCAGAATACCGTGGTTTGAAATCATTCTACAACTTGAAAAAATAATTCTATAGTCATATAGAATAAAAAGAGATTCCTTAGGAATCTCTTTTTTGTGTTTCTAAAGAATCTTAGATTGTGTTATGCATTGTCTCTAAATAGAAACTCTAAACATAAAAAGTCCCCTCAATCAATAGGATTGAGGGGACTTCGTCTTAGAATAGACCTTTAATCTTGTCTAGAGCTCCACTAACCATTTCGTTACCTGAAACAAGTGACTTAGCTTGGTCAAAGTATTCGCCCAAATCATCTTTATTGTCATCGACAAACTTTTTAGCAGCTTCGAAATCTTTCTTTTCGATCATTTCTTTTACTTGGTTAAATAGGTCCATTGGATTCATATCTGTTCTCCTTTATAAGTTTTCTTACAAACTCTATTTAATCACGCTTATAGTAAACTAGCAAGAAATAT
Source organism: Streptococcus sp. 17.1 (assembly GCF_016648655.1). Classification (NCBI taxonomy): domain Bacteria; kingdom Bacillati; phylum Bacillota; class Bacilli; order Lactobacillales; family Streptococcaceae; genus Streptococcus; species Streptococcus sp. 17.1. The sequence goes on along the minus strand of NZ_JACLQM010000007.1, from coordinate 88,901 downwards.
GTTTGAGGCGAGTGCTATGAGGATTATGATTTTCTAGTTAAGTACGATTGATAATTGTTTAATCTAAAAAGGCAGTCCAAATAGGACTGCTTTTAAGGCTTATTGTTGTTCCGTTGAAGAGCTACTAGACTCTGATTCACTTGAACTTGAGCTTGATTCAGATTCTGCAGGATGTAGTTCCTTGTAAGATGGGGTCTTGAATAGATCAGCTGTCGATTTATTGCCTTTTTGTTTGTAGAGGCTGGTTGATTTATCTTTCAGCTTTTTATTGATTTCTTTTAGTTGATCAATCTGTTTAGTGTAGGAAATCTTGCTAGAATCAACATGCTTCAAACCGTTTGGCGTATAGAAACGAAGAAGGTCACCTGTTTGAACAGCGTCACTCATCGAAAGCTGAGTTGCTACTGCCTTACGAATGGCTTCGTTATCTTTTTTAGTTGTCTCATCAGGGTTGGTAATTTCTTCCCCTGTTTGAGTGTTATAAAGTCGACCAGAGTAGCTGGTGTATTGAGGAGTAACATATTGACCTGAGGTTCTAAATGCGACGGTTTGCTTATTATCAGGAGATAGGAGGTCTTGTCCCATCTGGATATAAGAGCTAGTGTCAACGCCAAGAACGTGAAGGAGAGTTGGAAGGGCATCAACCTCACCACCAAAGGTGTTAGAGATACCACCACCAGTATAGCCTGGAATATGAATCATGTAAGGAACACGTTGAAGCATGGCTTTATCATAGTTTGACCAAGTTTCAGGGTTCTTACCGAGAAGTTCAGCAAGATTGCTGCTTCGTGTATCAGAGATACCATAGTGGTCACCGTACATGACAATAATCGAGTTGTCGTAAAGACCGGTTTCCTTAAGGTAATCAAAGAAGTCTTTGATTGCTGAGTCAAGATAGTTAGCTGTTGCAAAATATCCGTTGACTGTTTCGTCTTTTGTTTCAGCGAGTGGGAAACCTTGTTCCTTTTCATCGCCTGAGAGTGAAGTGTATGGGTAGTGGTTAGATACTGTAAGGTATTTAACGTAGAAAGGTTGTTGCATTTGTTCCAGATATTTGATGGAATCTGGGAACATGTACTTGTCATTTAGACCATACTGGAAGGAGTTTTCATCAGTTTTTTCAGTGAAGGCTGATGAGTCAAAGAAGTAATTATACCCCCATTGTTTATAGGTATTATTACGATTCCAGAAGGATCCAGTGTTTCCATGGAAAACAGCTGATGTATAATCGCCTGTTTGAGCTAGGATAGATGGTGCAGCATAGGCTGTATTGGTACCGCCATAGTTTACCATGTATGAGCCTGTGCTTAGTCCAAAGAGAGACGTTTCCATCAAGGTTTCAGCATCAGAAGTTTTACCTGATTTAACTTGGTGGAAGAAGTTTGAAAAGGCTAGAGTTTCATTTGAGTGATAAATGGAATTGATGAATGGTGTAACCTCATAGTCTTGACCGTCTACTTTGAGCTTGTAATCGATGAGGAACTGTTGGAAGCTTTCCAAGTGAATAACGATGACGTTTCTTCCTTTAGCAATTCCGTAATACTTAGGGTCAGGTGCCGCATAGTGCTCCTTAACGTAAGCCTCAACCTTTTTCATATCCTCAGCTGTTGCAGATGACCGAGCCTGTGAAGCTTGATAAGTTAAGTTACCAGAATAGGCTGTGAAGAAGGGAAGCCCCATAGCACGGACAATATAGTTATTTGAGAAACCACGTGTCAACAACTCGCCACGGTTAACTTCCGCTAAGAAGAGGTTAACTGAGAGTAGGAGTGTTGATAGTGCAGTAACTGCGAAACTAGCTCGTTTATTAAATGGCTTGCTGTCCATTTTAAGCTTCTTCCTGAAACCAGCATAGATGAAGAAAGGTACATCAATCAGGTAGAAGAGATAGCTTGGCTCAAGAAGGTTCTTGGCGGAGTCTCCTAGTCCTGCTGCCGAACTAGAACTTGCTAGGATGGTATTTACAGTGATGAAGTCTGTAAACTCTCCAAAGTAAATCACATTAGCGATAAGTAAGAGGTTAAGGATGACATAGATAGCAATGGTAATACTATAAAAGAAACGTCGTTTCTTGAAGTATAGTCCTAAACCTAGAAGCATTAATCCTAGTGGAATAGGGTTAATCAGCGAAAGCATAACCTGATATCTGCTTTCCAACTCAAGATTAATGTTGACGTAATAAGCGAATATGGTTTTTAGCCAGTAAAAGAAGAGTAACAAGAGGATAAATCCAAGTCTTGATGAAACTCCTTTCCAAAAGGCTTCAGTAATTTTTTTCAAAGTAATACTTCCTTTGATTCTATATTATCTTAATCATTATACCAAATAAGATAATGACTCTCAAAAATTTACTGCCATTGAGTGTGATATTCCTTGACATATAATTGATAAAATCTAGTCACGAAACAGAAATAATAGCATTTTTTTGGTATAATAGTAACATGAGTATATTGACGGTAAGTCCCTTTGCGGAGAAAAAAATCAAACAAGGAAAACAGCTTCTTTTAGCCGAAGATTTTCCAAATATAACTGAAAATAATCAGTTGGTTTATCTATATAGCCAATCCAAAGACTTTTTAGGAACGGGCTATTTGTCAAGTCAAAATAAGGGGATAGGATGGTTTCTGTCCCCTAAAAAACAACAATTGACAGTGACTTATTTTCAAGGACTTTTTGAAAGGGCTAAGGCCAAACGTCAATCCTATTATGATAATGAGTTGACGACAGCTTTTCGTCTTTTCAACCAAGATGGTGACGATTTTGGTGGTCTCACAATTGATTTATATGGGGATTATGCCCTCTTTTCATGGTACAATGCCTTTGTTTATTCCTTGAAAAATGATATTGTAGATGCTTTCCAAATGGTCTTTCCTGAGGTCTTGGGAGGCTATGAGAAAATCCGCTTCAAGGGTCTTGATTTCGAATCAGACCATCTTTTTGGGCAAGAGGCGGCTGATACCTTCACCATTTTAGAAAATGGGGTAACTTATGAAGTTTTCCTCAATGATGGGCTAATGACGGGGATTTTCCTTGATCAGCATGAAGTGCGTGATGGCTTAGTTAATGGCTTAGCTTTGGGAAAATCAGTTTTGAATATGTTCTCCTATACGGCAGCTTTTTCAGTGGCTGCAGCTATGGGGGGAGCGGTTGAAACGACATCGGTTGATTTGGCTAAGCGTTCACGTGAATTATCGACGGCTCATTTTGAAGCTAATGGCTTCAGTATGGAAAATCATCGCTTGGTCGTGATGGATGTCTTCGATTATTTCAAATATGCAAAGAAAAAAGGCTTATCTTATGACCTTATCGTCATCGATCCGCCAAGCTTTGCTCGAAATAAGAAACGCACTTTCTCAGCAAATAAGGATTACCACAAGTTAATTGCACAAAGTCTTGATATTTTATCAGAGCATGGGACAATCATCGCAAGTACCAATGCTGCTAATATGACAGTGCAACAGTTTAAGAAACAACTACGTAAGGGCTTGGGAGATGTTTCAGCGGACTTCGTTAACCTGCAACAATTACCAGCGGATTTTACCGTCAATCCTAATGATCCAACATCAAATTATTTGAAAGTATACACAATAAAGGTAAATAAATGAAAATTGTAGTTCCGATTATGCCAACTAGTTTAGAGGAGGCACAAGCGCTTGAACTGTCTCGTTTTGAGGGGGCAGACATTATTGAATGGCGTGCAGATTTTTTAGATAAGGATAGTATCTTAACGGTTGCTCCGGCTATTTTCGAGAAATTCGCAGGCTTTGAGATTATCTTTACCATCCGTACAACGCGTGAGGGTGGTAGGCTTGAGTTAACGGATGCGGAATATGTCGCACTGATTAAGGATGTAGCTGCGATTTACTCGCCAGATTATATTGATTTTGAGTATTTCACACGTAAGGCTGTCTTTGATCAAATGCTTGAATTTTCAAACTTGGTTTTGTCTTATCATAACTTTGAGGAGACACCTGAAAACCTCATGGAACTTTTGTCTGAGATGGCAAACTTGACACCACGAGTGGTTAAGGTGGCAGTTATGCCTAAGAATGAGCAGGATGTTCTCGACCTTATGAACTTCACACGTGGCTTTAAGGCCTTTAATCCTGAGCAGGAGTTTGTGACCATGTCAATGGGTAAACTAGGTCGTTTGTCACGTTTTGCGGGCGACTTGATAGGGTCATCATGGACCTTTGCCAGTCTTGATAATGCCAGTGCTCCAGGACAAATTAGTTTAGCAGACATGCGCAGAATCAGGGAGGTTTTGGATGCAGATTGATGGACACACACGCCTAGCAGCTGTTGTCGCCAATCCAATCAAGCATTCGATTTCGCCATTCATTCATAATTCGGCCTTTGAGAAGACACAAGTTAATGGTGTTTATGTGGCCTGGGAGATTCTGGAATCAGACCTAGCCGAGACAGTTGAAAATATTAGACGTTACGACATGTTCGGTATCAATTTGTCCATGCCATATAAGGAAGCAGTCATTCCTTTTTTGGATGAGATTAGTCCTGCAGCTCAACTGATTGGTGCTGTCAATACAGTTGTTAATCGTGATGGGCGTTTGATTGGTCATAATACAGACGGTTTTGGCTTTTTTGCTAGTCTAAAGAACTTTAGCCCTAAAGATGCCCATCTGATGATTTTGGGTGCTGGTGGTGCGGCTAAAGCTATTGTGACGCAGGCAGTTCTTGATGGTGCCAAAAAAGTAAGTGTCTATGTTCGCCCTCAGTCATTGGATAAGGCAAAAGAGAGCTTTAAGTCACTACTTGAACAGACAACTTGTCACTTGGAGTTTCATGCTTTAAATGATCTTAAGTATTTTAAAGAGGAACTAGGCCAAGCTCATTTATTGGTGAATGCGACGAGTGTAGGTATGGATGGCGCATCCTTGCCTATTCCTACAGATACAAAATTTCCTAAGGGACTCTTGGTTGCTGATATCATTTATCAGCCTTTTGAAACACCTTTCTTGGCCTTGGCTAGAAAACAGGGAATAGGGGCTGTGAACGGCCTTGGCATGTTGCTTCATCAAGCAGCAGGTGCCTTTAAATTGTGGACAGGCAAGGACATGCCAACAGACGCCATTTGGCAGGAATTAGAAAATATTTACAATAGCTAGGAGGGAACGACGATGAAACTAGAGGTAAATTTAACACATAACCCTTATGACATTATTATTGAAAAAGGAGCCCTTAAGACTGTCGGTAAATGGGTGAAGTCACTTTGGGAACCACAAAAGATTGCCCTTATTACGGACAATCATGTGGGAGCTCTATATGCAGAAAAAGTTAAGCTTAGCCTGGAGCACGAAGGTTTTGAGGTTGTCGTTTTTGATTTCCTAGAAGGTGAAGCGAGTAAAAATCTTAAGACTGTTAACAAGGCTTATGAGTTTTTGATTAAGAATGGCATGACTCGTAGTGATGGCATTGTTGCTCTTGGTGGTGGCGTTGTTGGAGACTTAGCAGGCTTTGTCGCTTCAACCTATATGCGTGGGATTCATTTCGTTCAGGTTCCAACCAGTCTAACTGCCCAAGTGGATTCATCTATTGGTGGTAAGACAGGTGTGAACACACCATTTGCTAAAAATATCGTGGGAACTTTTGCTCAGCCTGATGGGGTTTTGATTGATCCTAATGTTCTTGAGACACTTGGTAAACGTGAATTGATTGAAGGTATGGGTGAGGTTGTCAAATACGGTTTGATTGATGACCCTGAGCTTTGGCACTTGCTTGAAAGCATTGATGGTTCGGTTCACAGTATCCTAGAAAACTCAGAAACCATTATTTACCGTTCATGTAACGTTAAGCGTAAAATTGTGGTTGAAGATGAGTTTGAAGGTGGTGTCCGTATGTACCTCAACTTTGGTCATACGATTGGGCATGCCGTTGAACAAACAGCTGGTTACGGAAAAGTCATGCATGGTGAAGCGGTAGCTATCGGAATGGTTCAGATTTCTCGTGTTGCTGAGGAAAAAGGTCTAATGCCTCAGGGAATCACACGTCAAATTGCTGAGATGTGTGTTAAATTTGGTTTGCCAGTGGACTATGAGCCATGGCGTGTTGAAGAGCTCTATACAGCCCTCACACATGACAAGAAAGCCCGTGGTAATAACATTAAGACAGTTATCGTTCCCGAGATTGGTAAGGCAGCTATCAATCAGATTCCTTTAGTCGAAATGAAAGAGTACTTGGAGAAATAAATGAGATATTTAACAGCAGGTGAGTCTCACGGCCCACGTTTAACAGCAATTATCGAAGGTGTTCCAGCTGGTCTTCCCTTGACGGCTGAAGATATCAATACTGATTTGAAACGCCGCCAAGGTGGCTATGGTCGTGGTGGCCGTATGAAAATTGAGTCTGATAAGGTTGAAATCACTTCTGGTGTTCGTCATGGGAAAACAACAGGAGCTCCAATCACCCTTCACGTTATCAATAAGGACCATCAAAAATGGTTGGACATCATGGCTGTGGAAGATATTGAGGACCGTTTGAAAACCAAACGTAAAATCACTCACCCACGTCCAGGACATGCTGACTTGGTTGGCGGAATGAAATACCGTTTCGATGATTTGCGTAATTCCTTGGAGCGTTCTAGTGCGCGTGAAACAACCATGCGTGTGGCAGTAGGTGCTGTTGCTAAACGTATCTTGGCTGAGCTTGATATTGAAATTGCTAACCATGTTGTTGTCTTTGGTGGTAAGGAAATTGATGTGCCTGAGAATTTGACAGTAGCTCAAATCAAGGAATTGGCTCAACAATCAGAGATTTCAGTTGTTAACCAAGAACGTGAACAAGAAATTAAAGATTACATTGACCAAATCAAAAAAGAGGGAGACACAATCGGTGGTGTCGTTGAAACTGTTGTTGGCGGCGTCCCTGTTGGCCTTGGTTCTTATGTCCAATGGGATACCAAACTTGATGCTAAGATTGCTCAAGCAGTTGTATCCATCAATGCCTTCAAGGGTGTAGAATTTGGACTTGGTTTCAAGGATGGCTACCTCAAGGGCTCTCAAGTAATGGACGAGATTCTCTGGAATGAAGAGGATGGCTATACGCGTCGCACTAACAACCTTGGTGGTTTTGAAGGTGGTATGACCAACGGGCAACCGATTGTGGTCCGTGGGGTTATGAAACCTATTCCAACCCTATACAAGCCATTGATGTCAGTAGATATCGAAACACATGAACCATACAAGGCAACAGTCGAGCGTTCAGATCCAACGGCCTTGCCTGCAGCGGGTGTCGTTATGGAATCCGTAGTCGCTACAGTCGTAGCCAATGAAATCTTGGACAAATTCTCTTCTGACAACATGGAAGAATTGAAAGAAGCGGTAGCACGTCACCGTGCCTATGTGAAAAACTTTTAAGCAGCATCAGACAATAGATGGGAGTAGTAATGAGTAAGAAAACTATTTATATCGCAGGATTGGGCTTGATTGGTGGCTCCTTGGCCTTAGGGATTAAAAGGGACCACCCTGATTATGAGATTCTTGGATATAATCGCTCTGACTATTCCCGAAATATTGCGCTTGAGCGTGGTATCGTTGACCGTGCAACAAGTGATTTCAAAGAGTTTGCCCCACTTGCTGATGTGATTATCCTTGCAGTGCCGATTAAGCAAACTGTGGCCTACTTGAAGGAGTTGGCTGACTTGGAACTCAAAGATGATGTCATCATCACAGACGCAGGGTCTACTAAGTTGGATATCGTTGAGGCAGCTGAACGTTACCTAACAGGTAAAAATGTTCAGTTTGTAGGTTCTCACCCTATGGCTGGTTCTCATAAATCAGGGGCTATTGCAGCCGACGTGACACTTTTTGAAAATGCCTATTATATTTTCACACCGACAAGTCTAACAAGAGAGACAACTATTCCTGAGCTTAAGGATATCTTGTCGGGGCTTAAGTCACGATTTGTGGAGATTGATGCGGCTGAACATGACCGTGTAACCAGTCAAATCAGTCATTTCCCACATCTTTTGGCTTCTGGACTTATGGAGCAGGCAGCTGATTATGCTCAGGCTCACGAGATGACCAATCACTTTGCGGCTGGGGGCTTCCGAGATATGACCCGTATTGCAGAAAGTGAACCTGGTATGTGGGCTTCCATTCTCATGACCAATGGGCCAGCTGTTTTGGATCGTATTGAAGATTTCAAAAAACGTTTGGACCATGTGGCTGACTTGATTAAGTCTGAAGATGAGAATGCCATTTGGGAGTTCTTTGACAATGGTCGTAAGAAACGTAAAGAGATGGAAATTCACAAAAAAGGTGGCGTGGAAAGTGCCTTCGATATTTTCGTGGATGTGCCTGACCGAGAAGACGTTATCCTTAGCATTATGGAATTGCTACGAGGAACGTCTTTGGTTAACCTTCGTATTAATGAGGAAAATCGTGAGGATATTCACGGTATCCTACAAATTACTTTTAAAAATGAAAAAGATCGCACACATGCTAAGACTGTTATTGAAGCCAATACCGACTATCATGTGGTGATCGCCTAGGAGAATAAAATGACAAATATTTATGATTTAGCAAATGAGTTGGAACGTGGCATTCGTGCCCTTCCTGAGTACAAAACTTTGGTAGAGAAAAAAGAAGCAATTGCAGCTGATGCTGAAGCTAGCGCTCTTTTCAAAGAGTTTACTGATTTCCAAGAGGATTTCTATGCTAAAATGCAAGCTGGAACAATGCCAACAGCAGAAGAACAAGCAGCTGTTCAAGAATTGGGTCAAAAAGTAGAAGCTAATGCCCTTTTGAAAGAATACTTGGCTGCACAACAAGGTTTGTCTGTTTATTTGAATGATATTGAACGTATCATCTTCAAACCTTTGCAAGAATTGAATAGTTAATCAGAGAGGGTGTGTCAATTGACAGGCCCTTTTCTGCATTCAAAAGAGATTGTTTAAGGAAGAAACTAGAGACATTAAGGAGGAAAATGATGAGTCGTAAGATTGGAATTATTGGTATGGGAAACGTTGGAGCTGCAGTAGCTCATGGAGCAATTGCTAAAGGCTTGGCTGATAGTTATGTCTTTATAGATATCAATGAGAAGAAGGCCGAGGCAGATGCCCAGGATTTTAAGGATGCCATGGCAAATCTACCTAGCTATGCAAAAATTGTTGTCAATGATTATACGGCACTTGAAGATGCTGATGTGATTATTTCATCTCTTGGAAACATTCAGTTACAGCACAATGCTGGTGAGGACCGCTTTGCTGAATTTCCATTTACTCGAGAAGCTGTTTATCAGGTTTCTCAGGAACTTAAAAAATTGGATTTTAAAGGCATACTCTTGGTTATCTCGAATCCTGTAGATGCTGTATCAGCCCTCTATCAGGAATTCACAGGCTGGCCAAGAGAACGTGTGATTGGGACAGGGACTCTACTCGATACGGCGAGAATGAAGGCAGCGGTAGGAGACGATTTGTCAGTCAATCCCAAATCAGTATCTGGCTACAATCTTGGCGAACATGGGAATTCCCAATTTACTGCCTGGAGTCAAGTCAAGGTTAAAGGGCAAGACATTACAGAATTGACCAGCGAAGAAGAACGTCAAAATCTCTTTATGGCTTCCATGAAGGGTGGTCATAAGGTTTTTTATGGTAAGGGCTATACGTCTTACGGTATTGCCAGTGCTGCTCTTCGTTTGGTGACAATTATCCTTTCTGACGCTCAAGAAGAGGTGGCAGTATCTAGCTATCAAGAAGCTTATCAAACCTATCTTGGCTATCCAGTCATCCTAGGGCGTCATGGGGTGGCTGCTCCAGTTCGCTTGTCTTTGTCGGCTGAGGAAAATCGTCTTTTGGAGGAGTCTGCTAACTTGATTCGGAACCGTGTTCAAGAAGCAGTTGCCTTTCTGAAAGAAAAGTATGGCAATACTAGAGAGTGAATATTTTGACAATTCAGTCTATGGTTGGGCTTTCGATTATGGTATAATGAGAGTAACTATAAAATTTTCAGGAGTAACCTATGAAACTAGAAACCAAAGCCCAAGGTCTTCATGGCAGCTTGCGTATCCCTGGTGACAAGTCAATCAGTCACCGTTCTATCATGTTCGGAAGTCTTGCCAAAGGTGTGACAACTGTTCGTGATATTTTACGAGGTGAGGATGTCCTCTCAACTATGCAGGTCTTCCGTGATTTGGGTGTGACTATCGAGGATGATGGTGATGTGGTACGCATTCACGGTGTTGGTTTTGATGGTCTCAAGGCTCCTCAAAACAAGTTGGACATGGGGAACTCTGGAACATCGATTCGTTTGATTTCAGGTGTGCTTGCAGGTCAAGATTTTGATGTGGAAATGTTTGGAGATGATTCCCTTTCAAAACGTCCGATGGACCGTGTGACCATTCCCTTGCGTCAGATGGGTGTAGAGGTTTCTGGTCAAACAGACCGTGATTTGCCACCTTTGAAAATGCACGGTAGCAAGTCTCTTAAACCTATTCATTACCAATTGCCTGTGGCCTCTGCTCAGGTAAAATCTGCCCTTATTTTTGCAGCGCTTCAAGCTGATGGCGAATCTGTTATCATCGAGAAGGAAAAAACACGTAACCATACGGAAGATATGATTCAGCAGTTTGGTGGTCAGCTTCAGGTAGATGGCAAGGAAATTCGTATTTCTGGTGGCCAAACTTTCACTGCTCAAGAAGTTGTGGTCCCAGGTGACATTTCTTCAGCTGCCTTTTGGTTGGTAGCAGGACTTGTGGTACCTAACTCTAAGATTGTCTTGGAAAATGTTGGTATCAATGAGACGCGTACGGGTATCATTGATGTGATCAAAGACATGGGTGGTAAGATTACCCTTTCAGATATTGACCAGGTTGCAAAATCTGCGACCATTACGGTTGAAACTTCAGAACTTAAAGGAACTGAAATTGGTGGAGATATCATTCCACGTTTGATTGATGAACTTCCAATTATCACACTCTTGGCGACACAAGCTCAAGGTAAGACTGTGATTCGTGATGCTGAAGAACTTAAGGTCAAAGAGACTGACCGTATTCAGGTGGTAGCGGATGCCTTGAATGCTATGGGTGCTGATATTGTACCAACTGAGGATGGTATGATTATCACTGGTAAGACGGCTCTTCATGGGGCAGAGGTTAATACCTTGGGTGACCACCGTATTGGTATGATGACAGCTATTGCTGCCCTTTTGGTTCAAGATGGTGAGGTTGACTTGCAACGTGCGGAAGCTATCAATACAAGTTACCCAAGCTTCTTTAGTGACTTGGAAGGATTGCTCCATGGCTAAGGTTTTATTGGGCTTTATGGGAGTTGGTAAGAGTTCCGTCGCCCCATACCTGGATGGTCGTTTCGTGGATATGGATCAGGTCATCGAGGAGAAAATCGGCATGTCCATTGCTGATTTTTTTGCAAAAGAAGGTGAAGCAGCCTTTCGTCAGATTGAGTCTGAGACTTTGGAGGAACTCCTTCAAGAGGGAGATGACGTCATCATCTCTACTGGAGGTGGTGTCGTTGTGACGGAGCGCAATCGTCAGCTCTTGGCGAAAAATCGTAAGCATAACGTTTGGCTCCATGCTTCTTTCGATGTGGTCTATGATCGCATTGAAAAGGATACCAAGAATCAGCGCCCACTCTTTCTCAATCATTCCAAAGAGGATTTTAAGGCTATTTATGACGGTCGAATGGCACTCTATCAAGATTTAGCAGATTTGGTTGTCACAGTTGATAACCGAACGCCAGAAGAAGTAGCAAGGTTTATCAAATGTATGTAGGTTATTTGGGCCCTAGTGGGTCGTTTACGCATAATGCAGCCTTAAAGGCTTTTCCTAAGGCAGAATTGGTTTCTCTAGGTACCATTACCGAGGTTATCAAGTCTTATGAAGAGGGACGTGTGGATTATGCGGTCATTCCGGTGGAAAATTCCATTGAGGGCTCTGTTCATGAGAGTTTAGACTATCTCTTCCATCAGGCCGATATTCGTGCTGTGGCAGAGATTGTTCAGCCCATCAAGCAGCAGTTGATGGCGACGAAACATCATGAGAAAATTGAGAAAATCTTCTCACACCCACAGGCTATTGCCCAAGGGAAAAAGTATATTAAACAGCATTTTCCACATGCCAAGATTGAGACAACAGCCAGTACAGCCTTTGCGGCGCGTTTTGTCGCTGATAATCCAGATCAGCCATATGCGGCCATCGCTCCGCATGCAGCTGCTAAGGAATACGGTCTTCAAATCTTGGCTAAGGATATTCAGGAGATTGAAAAGAATTATACCCGTTTTTGGGTGTTGGGGAACACCGTTCCTGAGATTCCGCTCAATCAGATTGATTGCAAATTAACGCTGGCCTTGACCCTGCCTGACAATATGCCAGGGGCACTTTACAAGGCCTTATCAACCTTTGCCTGGCGAGGCATTGACTTGACCAAGATAGAAAGTCGTCCTTTGAAGACGGTACTTGGCGAGTATTTCTTTATTATTGATTGTGATTATACAAAGGAAAAGTTGGCTCAGTTCGCTCTTGAAGAGCTGACTGCAGTTGGAATTGGATATAAAATCTTGGGTGCTTACCAAGTCTATGAAATTTAAAGGGAAATCTTATGACCAAATCTAACAATGGACCGTTTACGCATCATGAACGGTTACGTTACAGCTATCTTTTAAAAAATCTTGCTCACCTGAATGGACAGCAGGCCTCAGAATTCAATTATCTTCAAGGAAAGTTGGATGCCTATGAAGCTGAGCGGCGGTATCAAGCGCAAAGAGAGGACTATCAAGCAGCATGGAGCCAGCCTTATGACAATCGTTCTGACTACTATCAAGAACGTGATTATGAGTCTGTCAATCAGCTAACTGAGGAAGGTTTGCCCGTCTATCGGGAGGAAGTCGCTCAAAGTAAACCTAAACGTAAAAAGGTTCAAAGACAAGCAACTCCTTCAGCAATGTCGGCTCCAAGGTCCAAGTCGCAAGTAGCCAAGAAGAAGCGACCAAAGAAAAAGAGAAGGCTCAAGAAAGTTGTTAAGCTGGTGCTTAGTTGCTTGAGTCTTGGAGTTGTGTTCTTAGTGATAGCCATGGCCTATCAATTTTACAAGGGAACAGACCTTTCTGCTGCAGGTAATAATGGTAAATCCTATCAGCCTGCCGTAGTTGAGACCTTTAATGGTAAGGATACCAAGGATGGGGTTAATATCCTTATTCTAGGTTCTGACCAGCGAGTTAGCCAAGACTCTACCGATGCCAGAACGGACTCCATCATGGTTGTCAATGTGGGCAATAAAGAAGGTAAGATTAAGATGGTTAGCTTTATGCGAGATACCTTGGTCAATATCAAGGGAGCTTCAGAAACCGACTATTCTCAGGACTTGAAACTTAATACGGCTTTCAATATTGGTGAGCAAAATAATCATCAAGGGGCAGAACTCATGCGTGAGACCCTCAAACGAAACTTTGACATTGATATTAAGTACTATGCCATGGTTGACTTTGAAACCTTTGCGACAGGGGTCGATACCCTCTTCCCGAATGGTGTGGAAATCAATGCGAAGTTTGCGACCATTGATGGTAAAAAAGTGTCATCAGTACAAGTCCCAGATGATTTGAAGATGGACAAGAATGGTCATGTGCCAAATCAAACCATTAAAGTTGGTAAGCAGGATATGGATGGTCGCACCCTTCTGAATTATGCTCGTTTCCGTAAGGATGACGAGGGAGATTATGGCCGTACCAAGCGCCAGCAACAAGTGATGCAGGCTGTTATGAAGCAGCTTAAGAATCCACTTAATCTCTTCAATGGACCTGAGGCTTTGGGGAAGGTTTACTCACTGACCTCAACCAATATGAGTATGACTGATATGTTGGATTTGGGACTTTCAAATGCTGGTAGTTTCAAAAAAGGGATCAATTCGCAAACCATTCCTTCGGATGGTGATTGGATTGACAGTTATGATTTGTATGGCGGTCAAGGGATTGAAATTGATTTTGATAATTATCAGTCAAAATTAAAAGAACTAGGATTTAGATAAGAAAACAAGCAGGTTCACACTGAACCTGCTTGTTTTTTGGTATTAAGAGCTTGTATAAGCGCCTTGTATAAGAGTTTTAGAAAATGATAGAGCAAATAGGTCATGATGACAAGAACGAAGACGAACTCTACCTTATAAACCAATTGGGTAGCTGGATTGACTAGTCCAAGACTGGTAGTGGCCGCCTTAAAAGCATTGACACTATTGACCAAGGGAAAGCTAAAAGCTGCAAAAAGTGGCATAAAACCATTTCTAACCAGTTTTACGAAGAGATCAAGAGCATAGAAAAAGAATGCTTGTGAGAATAAAAGTAGGGCAAGTAAAATGATAGTTGCAGGTCTTTGATTACTCTTGATTGAGCTGGTAATGAGAAGGGCCAGAGGTGCTGCTAAAATGGCAAGTATAGGCCGATATAGGTGAGGTATGGCTATCTGTCTCATTCTCCATAAAACAAGTGGAAAGAGGGCTAGAGTCGCAAATCCCGTTACTCCCAGAATAAGTCCCTTGATGCTAGTTGGAACACTAGCCGGTACTGTCACAAGACTGATAGCAGGGCCAACATAGACCACGAACCAGCTTGGATAGACTTGATTCAAAGAAAATGGGCGTAAAAAACGCAGACTGAAAAAAATAATATAGGCAATATAAAGTCCAAGGAGTCCAAGCCAAGTCACACTCAATCCTGTTTGAGCTAGTGGGAGGCGGCTGGCAAATAGAAAGGCAGCCATAAAGAAACTAGCAAAGGCCGAAGCAATGACTGGATTTCGCAAATCTTCTCTTATTTGTTCAAATCCAAGAATCAAGCGTCCCAGTATAAGTATAAAACCTATACTGGCTAAACACCAAATACCCTGAGCAATCAGGGTATAGTGGCTTATTTGATTGGATAAACTAAAGAGGGCAAGAACTAGACTAGATAGGGCCAAGGGAATTTTCTTAAAAAATACCATCATTGGTCCACCGGCCTTTCTAGCTAGCTGCAAGAATGTGACGAAGCTGCACCGCACTCGGAGATACAATTGGAAGGAAGACGCCTTCATTCCAACGACGGATAAAGCTTGACTCTGATTCTTTCAAATAGCCACGACCACCACTAGCCTGAAGTTCGAGGAGCAGGCTGTTGGCTACGACGTCGACAATATCGATACGCAATTGGAAAAGTTCACGTGGTTTGTCAATGAAATAATCGGCATCATTAAGACCTGCAAAGAGTTGGTCTTGGATAGCGAGAAGATTTTCACGTGTAGCTTCAAATTCCTCACGAAGAACGCTACGGTTACTGTTTAGACTAGCTTCAACCTCATCAAGAGAACGTTTGGCCAAACCAAAGGCAAGACCAAATTGGAAACCAAGGAAGTTCGGACGTGTTTTAGCAATATAGTCTGTACCTTCTTTTGAAAGGATCCAATTAGGATCTAACTTAACGTGATCGAAAGTAAGAGAGGCAGTGTTAGCACCTTGAAGGGAAACAAATTCCAAATCTTCAGAACGGCTGAGACCCTCAGCTTCAGATGGAATGGTGATAATCCAAGGTTGGCTACCATCTTTAAAGTCAGCAGCAAAGAGAGCAGCGAATTTATCAGAACGTAGGTTAGTTACCCAAGGCAAACGACCATCAAGATAGTAGTCATCACCTTCTTGACTAATGGTAACATTCAATTCTTCAATATCTGACAAGAATTTGACCGCATTTGACAAGCCAGTTCCACCAGCACGCTCACCGGTATACAATTCTTTCAACCATGTTTCACGAGGATAAGCATTGTCGCTAGCTAGGATATACTCGATGAAAGTACGGTGTCCCCAAGAAATAAAGGAAGCTGTCAAAGAGTGTTGTGCCAATTCATCAAGCACATCAACAACTTGAGTAGGACCACCACCTAGGCCATCAAACTCAGCAGGTACGCCGATTTTAAAGACGTCGTTTGCAGCAATTTTTTCAAGAAGTTGGTCCGCAATGGGTCCAGACTCTTGGTCAATATGGTCAGCGTTGGTATCCAACCAAGTAAGGAATTCTTTTGAAAAATGTGACATAGGCTTAGGTCCTCCTCTAGTTTATCCTTTGGTTTTGAATTAAGCGAATTCTTGAAGTTCAGGGTTGATCGGTGTTTGTGCGAGATTGTTAGCGTAGTTACACAAGCTAGCAAGGCTGACACCCAAGATAACATCAAGGGCATTTTGAGCAGTGTAGCCAGCTTCCAAGAAGTCATTGTAGGCTTCGTCACCAACAGCACCCTTGGTATTGATCACGGCAATAGTGAATTTAGCAAGGGTATCAAGTTTTGGATCGTCTTCGATTGGTGTACGGTTACGAAGAGCTTCCAAGAGTTGAGGTGTCATTTGGATTTGTTTGATTGAAAAGGCTGTGTGACCTGCCACACAGAAAGCACATCCGTTAGTAACAGCAGCTGTAATTTGAACAACCTCACGTTCAGTTGGTGTCAATGAATTGCGACGGTTGATTTCACCGACAGTACGGTAAGTTTCAAGCGCAGTTGGCGCATTAGCAAGGAGACCAATCAAGTTTGGAATGTATCCCCCATTAGCATCTTTGACTGTTTGAAGGACGTCTTTGACTTCTTCTGGTGCAGTTTCGATTGTATGAATGGTAATATCTGGCATGATTATTCTCCTTTATATAGAAACGACATCTAGACAAGTTGCTGAGTCGTTTAATTTTTTGTCATGGACCTATGATAGCACTGTATGACTTTTCTGAAAAATCTATATTATTTATGGCCAGCCATAAATTTAATTTATATGTGCTATAATGGAGGGTAGTAAAAGGCTTTTGAAGGTATGTTTAAGCCCCATAAAAGTAAAGAAAGTTGAATTATGTTAAATAAAAACGATATTGTAGAAGTTGAAATTGTCGATTTGACACATGAAGGAGCAGGTGTTGCCAAGGTGGACGGCTTTGTCTTTTTCGTGGATAATGCCCTTCCAGGTGAAGTCATCAAGATGCGCGTGCTTAAGCTCAAGAAAAATATCGGCTTTGGTAAGGTTGAGGATTATGTGACCCTTTCACCAAATCGTAATCAGGATATTGATGCGACCTACCTCCGTTCAGGGATTGCTGATTTTGGCCATATGACCTACGAGGAGCAGCTCAAGTTCAAGCGTAAACAAGTTGTGGACAACCTCTATAAGACAGCAGGTATCTCAGACGTAGAGGTCGCTGAAACATTGGGGATGGAGACGCCTTACGCCTACCGTAATAAGGCGCAAGTGCCCGTTCGCCGTGTTAAAGGTCAGCTTGAAACAGGTTTCTACCGCAAGAATTCTCACGACTTGATTCCAATTGAAGATTTCCTCATCCAAGACAAGGAAATTGATAAACTCATTGTCTTTGTCCGTGATCTTCTTCGCCGCTATGACCTCAAACCTTATGATGAGAAGGAGCAGACAGGGTTAATTCGTCATTTGGTGGTTCGTCGTGGCCACTATTCAGGTCAGATGATGCTGGTCTTTGTAACGACTAGACCAAAAATTTTCCGTATTGACCAAGTCATTGCTAAGATTACGGAAGCCTTCCCAAATGTTGTTTCTATCATCCAAAACATCAACGATAAGAACACTAACGCCATCTTTGGCAAGGAGTTCCGCACCCTTTATGGTCAAGACACCATCACAGACAGTATGTTGGGTAATGACTATGAGATTTCTGCCCAGTCTTTCTATCAGGTTAACACCGAAATGGCTGAGAAACTCTATCAAACAGCCATTGACTTCTCAGACCTAAACAGCGACAGCATTGTTATTGATGCCTATTCAGGAATCGGGACAATCGGTTTGTCGTTCGCCAAACAGGTCAAGGAAGTCTATGGCGTTGAAGTCATCGAAACAGCCGTCGAAGATGCTAAGAAAAATGCAGAACGCAACGGCATTACTAACGCCCACTATGTGGCGGACTCAGCCGAAAATGCCATGGCCAAGTGGAGCAAGGATGGCATCAAACCAGACGTTATCATTGTGGACCCACCACGCAAGGGCTTGACAGAAAGCTTTATTAAAGCCAGTGTTGCCATGCAACCTGAAAAGATTACCTACGTCTCATGTAACCCAGCAACAATGGCGCGTGATATCAAACTCTACCAAGAATTGGGATATGAATTGAAGAAAGTACAACCGGTTGATTTATTTCCGCAAACGCACCACGTGGAGTGTGTAGCTTTGCTCGTAAAAGCCTAGAACCTTTGAACGAAAGGGATAATGAAAAGCCTTGATTGCAAGGCTTTTTGCTTTATGGTGGGGAAGTATTAGAGTAAGTAATTTTTGGAGTGAGTGGAAGTGATAGTTAGGAATTCTCAAATTCTATTTCCATTTACACTGTGGGTACGTTTTTATTTCCATTGACAAGGAGTTTGAGGGAATAGAAACGTACCCACCTATATGAAAAAATCACGAAAGGTTTGATCTATGGAAATCAGTAGAAATTAGGTGATACAATAACACGTTATAAAAACCTTGAAATCAGTATGTTTCAAGGTTTTAAGTACTCTTACGGATAGCATTGGGAACATCTAACTTTCTTGAGGAGTAAAGTTTGTTTCTCAATATAGTAATCGTTAAATTGTGTCGAAGCGTTATATGATATGATAATTCCAAATAGTCCTTTGGGCTTTTTATGGCATTGTGATATTCTCTAAGAACACGAGATTGCTTCAATAATTTACAAAGTTATGGGGATTTCTCATAGCTTTTTTACTTTCTTCCTTGACAATTGAGCGAGTGTTCAACTATAATGATAATAGTTGAGTGGTTGTTCAACTGAATCATCGATTATTGAGGTATGAGATGTAATTTTTCTTCTCTATCACCAGTAATGCAAGCTTTATTAGCTGGCTTATTCAACTGGTTTTGTACCCTTATCGGTGCTAGTTTGGTCTTTTTTGTCAAAACCATTCATCAAAAATTCATGGATATGATGATGGGCTTGGCAGCGGGCATTATGACGGCAGCGGCAGTCTGGCCTTTGCTTGTCCCTTCTTTGGACTATAGCCAGTCAATAGCTACGAACAGATTTTACTGGTTGACGACGGCTGTTGGTTCTATTGTCGGGGGCTTATTTATCCGCTTTATTAATTATTTGGTTCCCGACCTACATTTGAATCATCAGATGAGTGATAAGGAAGGGATTTTGAATCCCAAAAGACCCTTATCAAAGACCATGCTGCTTTATCTGGCGGTAGTGTTTCATAATATACCAGAGGGCTTAGCAGTTGGTGTGGCATTTGCTAGTGTGGCAAATCTCGCAACTAGACTTTCCTTTACGTGAATGAGTGCCCTTGGATTGGCCTTGGGAATTGGCATCCAAAATATTCGAGAAGGCTCTGCCTTGTCCTTGCCACTACGGGTAGAAGGGCGAAGTAGGAAATCAGCTTTCTACTATGGCGCCATGTCAGCGATTGTTGAGTCGATTGCAGCTGTTTTAGGGGCCTATGCTGTTATGTCTATGACCCAGCTACTACCTTATGCTCTCTTATTTGCGGCGGGAGCCATGATTTATGTTGCAGTGGAAGAACTTGTGCCAGGTGCTCAAGAGCACAAGAATACCGATATTGCGACAGGTGGGGTTATGGCCGGATTTCTAATCATGATGTTACTTGATACAACTTTAGTATAGGAGGAATAGAAAATATGTCACAGTGTTTAACAGCTTGTAATCCAGATTTAATTCAAGGGGTCCATGAGACGGAGTTTGATACCGTTACATTGCTAAATATGTCCAATTTTTTTAAGGCGATTTCTGACCCAACTCGTTTGCGGATTTTACAAGCAGTACGGCAAAATCCAATTTGTGTCGGAGACTTAGCGATTGCGTTACAGATGACCAAGTCTGCTATTTCTCACCAACTACGCTATCTGCGGGACTGCCAATTGGTCAAGGGGGAGAAAAAAGGAAGGATGACCTATTATGAACTTGCGGACGATCATGTCGCAGCAGTCTTGTCTTTGACACTGAAACATTTGAAAGAGGAAAAACATGAAGAAAGAGTATGAACTTCGAGGAATTGACTGTGGCAATTGTGCTGCTAAGATTGAACGTGCTGTCAATCAATTGGAGCAGGTAGAATCTGCCACTGTCAATCTGATAGCTCAAAAGCTGATTTTGGAAACAAAAAGCGAAGATGGGATAGATAAGGAAATTATTGACTTGGTGGATGCTATTGAACCTGGAATCGAAGTTATCAGTGAGAAAAAGGAAGAGGCACTTCCAGAAAAACGAGATTGGGCGAAAGAGCTGCTACTTGCTGTTATGATTCTATTTGCCTTCGGCTTTTTCCTGCCAGAGGAGTATTTCTGGATTCGTCTGGTCTATTATCTGACCCTATATATCATTATCGGCCATAAGGTTCTTATCAAGATGGTTCAAAATATTCAACGTGGTAATCTTTTTGATGAAAACTTTTTGATGAGTATCGCGACCTTAGGAGCCTTTCTCTTGGGAGAATTTCCAGAGGCAGTAGCCGTCATGCTTTTTTATCAGATTGGGGAGTATTTCCAAGATAAGGCCACCTCTCAATCTCGTCAGTCCATTGCACGATTGATGGATATTCGGTCGGATAAGGCTTGGAGACTAGAGGGGGGAGAAACCGTTCAAGTAGACCCTGAAACAGTAAGGGTTGCGGACCATATTTTAGTTAAGCCTGGGGAGAAGGTGCCCCTAGATGGTCTGGTCAGAGAAGGTCGTTCTATTCTGGATACGTCAGCCTTGACAGGAGAATCACTGCCTAGGGAAATTGGCGTTGGTGAGGACATTACAAGTGGTGTGATCAATTTGACTAGTCCATTGGTAATTGAAGTGAGTAAGACTTTTTCGCAATCAACGGTCAACAAAATTTTGGAATTAGTTGAAAATGCAAGCAATAAAAAAGCGGAGACGGAACGGATGATCACACGTTTTTCGCGTGTGTATACACCAGTGGTTGTCGGAATCGCTTTTCTGCTTGCAAGCCTGCCTCCCTTGCTTGGTTTAGGGGAGTGGTCGACTTGGCTTTATCGGGCACTTACCTTTTTAGTCATTTCTTGCCCTTGTGCTCTTGCGGTTTCGGTACCAATGAGTTTCTTTGGCGGGCTAGGGGGAGCATCTAAATTAGGTGTCTTAGTGAAAGGTGGGAATTATTTAGAGGCTCTTGCCAAGTTGGATACGGTCGTATTTGATAAGACGGGGACAATTACAAAAGGTATCTTTGCGGTGGATACCGTTGTCAACGCAGAAGGTGTCGAGGATGATATTCTGTACCTCGCTGCCCATCTGGAAAGCTATTCCAATCATCCAATCGCAAACTCTATTCGAACAGCCTATGGACAGGAAGTGGACGAGAATAGGGTGAGTCAGATTACCGAGCTACCAGGGCAGGGCATGTCCGGTAGGGTAGATGGCAGACAGCTCTATCTTGGGAATGCTAGATTAATGGAAGTTCAAGGGATTGCTTATCCAGCTATTGACAGCACAGGAACAGTTCTCTATTTGGCAGAGGACAGTCATTTTCTAGGCTATTTCCTTATCACAGACCAAGTGAAGGAGACGAGCATCGAGGCCTTGAAGGATTTACAGGCAGTCGGAATTAAAAAGACGGTTCTCCTTTCAGGCGATCGTCAGGCAGTGGTTGATGAATTTGCACAGCAATTTGCCTTTAATGATGCATTTGGAGATTGCTTGCCTCAGGATAAGGTGAGTACATTTGAGGAAATTCTGACTCAGTCTCAGCAGGCTGTTGCCTTTGTTGGAGATGGGGTGAATGATGCACCGGTTCTTGCTAGGGCAGATGTTGGTATTGCTATGGGAGGGCTAGGTTCGGACGCAGCCATTGAATCAGCAGATGTTGTACTGATGGATGATGACCTTGGAAAACTTCCTCAAGTCATTCGACTGGCAAAAAAGACAGTCAGAATAGCCCAACAAAACATGACCTTGGCTATTGTAGTTAAACTAATTTTCTTGGTTCTAAGTGGATTGGGAATTTCTAATATGTGGGAGGCCATCTTTGCAGATGTTGGTGTAACGCTACTAGCAGTATGGAATGCATTGAGGGTCTTGAGGATAGATACCTCCACTTTGTCAAAGTAAGTGAACTGATGTTAGTATGATTTTATGGACACGTTTTGGTAGAATAGTATCTAACCAAAGGAGATGTCCAAATGAGCCAAAAATATACCAAAGAGTTCAAGGAAACTAGTGTTCAATTACATGAAGCAGGACACGTGGAGTGTGTAGCTTTGCTTCTACGAGCTGATTAAACAAGGATTTAGCAAGTGAAAGTCCTAAAGTAAGGAGTTGAAATATGAAATTCCATGAATTTGGGGATAAGAATTTGCCTTCTATCTTACTGATACATGGCGGTGGTAGCTCTTGGTGGAACTATCTTCGTCAAGCACGAATCTTGTCAGAAGAATACCGTGTTATTCTACCCACTTTGAATGGCCATGGCGAGGAATATCAACTTGATTATGTTTCTACTGAAGATTCTGCCTTAGAAATCCTAGACTATATCAAAGAGAATTGTGATGGAAAACTGTTTGCTTTAGGTGGAGTTTCACTTGGAGGTCAAATTGCTATGGAACTTTTGTCCTTAGATAGCGATATAGCTGAGAAAGCTATCATAGACGGAAGTATCTGTATTCCTCAGCCAAGGTTGGCGAGATTTAGCATCTTTTTGGTATCTTTATTTGGTAAACTGATGTTTAGTAAATCCTCTTGTAAACTTCAGTTAAGCTTAATGAATAAATTCTATCCCCAATTAGCTTACCCAGACGAGATAAAAAATTTTTATATGGAGGATATGCCAAGGACGCCTATCAAAACATTAGTGACCATCTCTTCAACTTATATGGGGCATTATAAGTTGAAGAGTAGGATTTCTAAAAGTAAGGCGCAGGTTCTCTATATTTATGGTGAAAAAGAATTGAAATGTGTTAAGGAGTCAGCTAGGTTATTTGAGCAGCTGCATCCCAACACTATCTTGTTTGAGGCAAAAGGATATAATCACGGCTATTTATCAGCCTACCTACCTCAAGAGTGGATTGACTTGGTTGTTCCATTTTTGGAGAATAACGATTGATTATACTTTATTAATTTAGAAAGCAGAGTTTCATGGAAGTCAAAAAATATACTCCCCTCAATTCCTTAAAAAAGATAGCAGATAACCTATGGATTGTGGATGGGGAAGAAGTACTGATGGATTTCAAATTCTTCAAAGTGCCTTTTTCAACTAGAATGACAGTTATCCGTCTACAGAATGGTGGTCTTTGGGTGCATTCACCGACTAAGCCTAATGACAATTTACTTTTTGAAATCAAGAAATTGGGTGAGGTAAAACACCTTATTGCACCCAATGTCTTACATTATAGTTATATAGATGAATGGCATCAACTATTTCCTGAAGCAAAAGTTTGGCTAGCTAGTGGTGTTCAAAAGCGTGCCAGAAAATCGGGAATGAGTTTGGATTATGGTCAAGAATTAAGCAAGGCCAATTGGAACGAAGAAATTCTTTTTACAACATTTGAGGGAAGTTTTTATGTGAAAGAGGTTGTTTTTTTCCATACTGAAAGTTCAACTTTGATTTTAACGGATCTTATTGAAAACATAGAAACTGAGAAATTATCGCTTTTTGAAAAGCTACTTTTTAAAATAGGTGATAATCACCATCCAAATGGTAAAACACCAAGAGATTTAAGAATAAGTTTCTTATTTGGCAAAAAACAAGCTTTGAGGAGTTATCACAAAATAAAGAAATGGGAACCTAAGAATATTATTATTTCTCATGGACCGTGTATGCTTGGACAAGCAAAAGAGATGTTAAACCAAGCGTTCTTTTGGCTAGAGAAATAGGGTTCTGTGGTTAAGGGAACTTGTCGAAAGACAAATACGAATACTTCGACCTTTGTATTTAAAAGTTACATTCATTCGCCGCACGCAAAATAACACCCCACAAGCTACAACTTGTGGGGCATTTTCTTTTATTAGTTTTTCTCTTACAAAATAAGGTCTGTTTTTTCAACTTTGTAAAGGGCAATTCCCATGATTATGGTCAAGACAAGAAGAATTAAAACAGCAGGGGTCCAAGAGTTAAAGAGTTGTTTGCTTGAACCGAACAAGACTGGACCAAGGGCTGCAAAGATATAGCCTCCGGTTTGGGCTAAACCTGATAGTTGGGCTGTTTTTTCAGGCGTGCTAGCCTTCATTGAAAAGGAAACCATCATGTAAGGGAATAGGACGCTAGCAGAACTTCCGATTAGGAGGTTAAGGACCAACCAATACACAAAGCTGTTTGTATTGACTAGAAGCATAGCCACTCCGATAAGTCCTGCTAGGACGGTAGCCACTAGCATCAAATGGCGGTTGCGATCAGAAAGTTTCGTGATTAGGCTAGGAACAATCATAGAGAATGGAATACTCGTCAGTGTGAAAACGGAAGCTAGAATTCCGGCATTGGCTTCGCCGACACCGGCTTGTGTAGCCATGGTTGGAAGCCAAGTGATAGTGGTATAGAAGAAGAGTGACTGTAATCCAACGAAAATAATGATGGCCCAGACCTTGCCACTCTTATACCAGCTGCCTGAATTTTCGCTGGTAGAAGTTTCTTGTTCTAAGTAATGATTGTGACGGACATTAGGAAGCCAAACTACAAGAGCCAGGGCACAGACTGCTGTCAATACCCAGACCAAGCCTTGCCATGAGGTTGCCTTAGTGATTGGAACGGCTACCGATGAAGCCACAGCTGTGGACAAGCCCATGGCTGTAATGTAGAGTGTGGTTAAGAATCCTAACTGATTTGGCTCATTAGCTTGGATGAGGCTTGGGAGAAGGACGTTGATAAAGGCAATCCCAGCTCCGACTAAAAGCGTCCCCACATAAAGGAGGGGAAGATTGAAGGTACGCAAAGCAGAACCAAGTGTCATCACAATTAAAACACCGAGGAAGAGTCTTTCAATACCAAAGCGTTTGGCCCAGCTAGCCGCAAAAGGAGAGAATATCGCAAAGGTCAAGAGAGGCAGACTTGTCAAGAGACCGAGAGAACTGACCTCAACGCCTAGACCAGAAGCAATGTCTGATAAGACCGTAGACAAGGTTGTGAACGGGGCCCGCAAAACAATCCCTAGAAGAAGGATCCCAGGGATTAGAAAATGTGAATGTTTCTGTTTCATAAACTATCTCCATGTTTAATAAGGGTATTTAAATTGATAAGCATATGATACTAATGCGTCACTTCCATCTTACCATAAATGAAGGGGGTGATGAAAGCGATTACGTTGGATTATCAAGAAAGAATTTTTAGTTTTAAAATCCTATTCTGCTGATTATCAAATAGCATAATCTGATTTTTAAAAGACCGAACATGTAGTCCAGCCTCTTTTCAATGTCTTCTTAAATTTCATACCCCATAAGGAGTCCGCCTTCTTCAGCATAAAAACTACAGAGTCCAGAAGTAGGAAGGACTTCGATGCTTGCTTGGGCAAATTTTTCACGAACCAATTCAGAGAATTGCTCGATAAATTTTTCATTGTTGCGGTGGGCAATCGTAATGTGGCCTCCAGCATAACCAGCCTTGAGGAGTTCATCAAAGGCAGCTTTGATAGCTTTCTTTTGACCTCTGGCTTTTTGAAGCAACTCAAGAGTACCTGTCTTACTAGCTTCACCGACCATACGGATATTAAGGAGTCCAACAACGGTGCCAACTAGTTTACTTAGACGACCATTCTTCACCAAATTATCGACCTTTGCCAAGACAAAGAGCAACTTGGTTTTAGACTTGTAGCTTGTGATAGCATTAACGACTTGGTCAAAATCAAGGCCTTCAGCGACTAAGTGATTGAGTTTACGAACGATAAGGTCGACCTCACCACCAGCTGACAGGCTATCAATCACGTGAATCTTAGTATCAGGATGCTCTTCCAGATAAATTTTCTTAGCGATTTCAGCACTATTGTAGCTACCAGAAAGGGTTCCAGTGATCGTCACGACGACGATATTGTCCGCTCCTTCAAAGGATTTCATATAATCATCAGGACTCGGACAGGCAGACTTAGAAGCAGTCGTAGTCGCATACATTTCCTCCATCATTTGATCAATATTGAGTTGGATATCATCCCTGTAAATGGTCTCGCCCACTTGGATAGTCAAAGGAACACTGACAAACTCCGTATCTGGTGCCAGATTGTCCAAAGAACGGTAGTCACAGCCTGAATCCGCAATAATTTTCCATTTCATAGGTTACACCTCATATCTGCATAATGTACATTGACAAGTTATTTGTCTTCTTTTACAATTTTATCATGAAGTGCTTTGCTATCAAAGCAGATCTCATCAGGTGTGACAGATAGAAAGTGAATGTTATGGCAGAAAGAAAAATCTCAGAGAAATCCTTGGAAAATCTCAAACGATTTAACCAAGAAAACAAAGCAATTACACGAGAATCCATTGAAATTTCTCTCCTGCAATTGTTGGAGAAAAAAGACTTTAAAAAGATTACCATATCGGAACTGGTTGAGCGTGCGGGTGTATCTCGTGCTGCCTTTTATCGCAATTATGGTTCTAAGGAAGAGATTTTGAAATCTATTTTTGAGTCTAGCATTGCAAAGATTACTAAGTCTTTGGACGGCTATAATCTTAAGACTGATCTCTATCAGGTCTGGGTTTATCTCCTTAAAGAAGTCAAAAAAGAAGCCAAAATCATCAGTCTTGCCATTGATTATAATTTTGAGCAGGTATTGACCAAGGCAGTTTATGATTTTTTGGAAAAACGAAATGGTAGCTCATCAAATGGTGCTGGTAGTTACCTCAATTCCTTCTGGAGCTCGGCTATTGTTTCAGTGATTTCCAAATGGGTCAAGGATGGCATGAAGACCCCAGCGGAAAAGATTGCCAAACTTGGTCTCCCGCTTTTTCCACAAAAGAGGAAGTAGTAATCGCTGAGAGGCGGTTTTTAAGTAAACTGCACCTCTCCATTACTAGTTCAAATGAATAGATAGAACTGTGCACAGATTATACCAAAGGACAAGAACGATGATCGAAGAACGAATTCTTGCTGCTAAGCAGTATGTTAAAACCTTATTTGCTGATCGAGCGGATGGCCATGATGTGGCGCATACCCTTCGCGTCTATACCAATGCTATGAGAATCGCACAAGCAGAAGGTCTATGTAATCTGGAGATAGTGGGCTTGTCAGCTCTTCTTCACGATGCTGATGATGATAAATTGTTTCAAACAGAGAATAATGCGAATGCTCGCATGTTTCTAGAAGAGATTGGTGCTCCTAAAAAGCAAATCGACCAGATTTGTCGGGTTATCAATGCTGTTTCTTTCAGCAAAAATCGCGGTAAACATCCAGAATCGTTAGAAGGCAAGATTGTCCAGGATGCAGACCGCCTGGATGCGATAGGAGCTGTAGGAATTGCGCGAACTTTTTCCTATGGTGGCCACAAAGGGAGACCCCTTACTGATACCGTCCAACATTTCCACGACAAGTTGCTCCTCTTAAAAGATGAAATGAACACGGAGACTGCCAAACAAATGGCAGAAAGTCGCCATCAATTTTTAATCACCTTTCTAAAAGAACTAGAGAAGGAATTGGACTGAGTGAAATATTGAAATTAACTTTTATAAAAGACTTATTTGAAAGAAAGATATGCTAAATCAACTAATAAAGAAACCTATTTTAAGTTGTTCAATTATATTTGTTATCTGCTCAGTAGCAAGGCTAATTGAATACTTCTATATGAGGACGGATGAGACCTTCTTATCTGAGAATTTTCTACATAAGATTTTTGGAATTCTTCTACTGTGGGGAGTCCTTTCAATTTGTAATTTAAGATGGAAAGATATTGGTTTCAGTCCTGACGGAACCGTGAGTGGTATAGGGAAGGGCCTGCTCTTTGGTTTAGTGTGTTCCGTCTTTGCATATACAGTTGAGTGCATTGTTCTCTTGTTTCTTCATGGCAATGTTCACTTATCGTTTTACGCCAGTGGTTTTTCCTTAACAAACGAAAAAGTATCTCAAGAAGGAATCTTACTTATTCTCTCAAGTGTGTTGTTTAACCTGATAAACGTATGGATGGAAGAAGGAGTTTTTCGTGGCCTTTTCACAAAAATTCTTGAAGGGCTTTCGTACCGCAAGAGTCTATTCTTTATAGCCTTCCTATTTGGAGTATGGCACTTGGTAATGCCCTTAAGAGATTATCTTCAAGGAGAATCGTCACTTGTAAATCTCATCGCCATGGGCATTGGCTATGTTATCTTAGCGGGAATGATGAGTATCAAATGGTCCTTACTCTACAAAATAACAGGTTCCTTGTGGTTTGGGTTAGGAGATCATTTTTTTAATAATCTTGCTTCAAATCTAGTTCATGTGGTTTCAAATTCTGAAGCAGATAGTTTGCAGATTGTGAGAATCCTTCTATGGCAATTGCTATCATTTGCTATAGTGTTATGGGTTTATCAAAAGAAAAACTGAAAGTCAATCCGCTTGCTATTACAACTAATTGGAGGTTCAGTATGCCAATATATGAATTTTGTGCAGAGAATGTGACTTACTTAGAAAAAGCTTTTCAAGCCGGTGCTCAACGCGTGGAGTTGTGTGATAATCTGGCTGTTGGAGGCACGACACCTTCTTATGGTGTCATAAAGGCGGCTGTTGGGTTGGCCAAGGATTATCAGGCTAAGGTGATTGTGATGATTCGTCCACGAGGGGGCGACTTTGTCTATAGCCAGCAGGAATTAGCTATCATGCTAGAAGATATCAAGTGTGCGCGTGAATTGGGTGTTGACGGCTTTGCACTAGGTGCTTTAACTTCAGAAAACCAACTCGATACAGAAGCTCTAAAGACCTTGCTAGATGCTAGTCGAGGCTTAGAGGTCACCATGCATATGGCCTTTGACCAAATCCCTAAAGCAGACCAGCCGAGTGCTATCCAGTGGCTCAAGGAAAATGGAGTGACGCGTCTGCTCACCCGTGCTGGAACTCCTGAGACTGCTCTAGACTTACGCTTGAAACGTTATGCAGAATTGGTTCAGCTAGCAGACGGTCAGTTGGATATTTTAGCAGGAGGTGGTATCTCTGTGGCTAATCGTGACCAATTTCTTGCCATAGCTGGTCTTGAGCAAGTTCATGGAACACGTGTCGTCTTTTAGATTTACAATGGAACCAGCTTCTTGGCTAGGTTCCTTTCGATTTTTGTGCAATGGGAGGCACTTTGCTTTTCTAGTCATTCTTTGGTAAGCTATTACTATAGCATAAAAAAATTGGGGGATGTATGTTAGATAATTTGTTAAAAAAGAACCCTATCTTGGGTGTCATTATTTATCCGTTATTAGGGCTAGGAGCTATTTGGCTTGGTCACTATTACTCACAGAGCCTTTCGCTATTGGAAAAAACGGGTGGTAAGCTTAAGGTTAATACTTTTGTTTACATTGCCTATCAATTAGGTGGGACCAAACTCGTCATGGGGTTATTTATTCTTTTAGCGCTTTTCTTTTTCTATCTGGGCTATACTTATCTTAAAAAACTTGGAAATAGTCAGAAATAATGATCAAGTTTATACACTAACTGCGGCTACTTGCTTGCAGTTTTTTCTTTTCTACAAGTCAACCAGAATCCCTAATTTATGCTAAAATGAAATTATTACGCTTCAAAAAGGAGATGAGATGAAAGCAGAAGAATGGTTAACCTATTTTATAAAGATTTATGGACGTCGCCCAAAGATGACAGAGGTCGATGAGGCGATACAAAATGGTAGTCTCTTAGCTAATCGAGCAGAGGTAGAGAGCTTATTGTTAGCATCTAAGAAGAGCTTTTGGCAAACCTTAAGTCAGTATGTTGTGACTCATAAGGTCGCAGCGTCAGTTCTTGCAGTTTCTTGTATGACGCTTCTTGGTGGTGGTGCCATTTTTGCTTGGCATTCCCTTCATTCACAAGCTCAACAAACGTCATCCCTTACGGCCTCTTCGTCAAGCAGTCAGACTGGTCAAACGTCTTCCTCAGACAAGTCTAAACAATCGAGTTCCAGAGCTTCTGAGTCGTCTTCAAACTCTAGTTCTCAAAGTCAGAATGCCTCATCAGAAGCTAAAATGCCTGCCATGGATGTGGATGCTATTCGAAATGGTGATTTTTCAAGCATCGAAGGTGACTGGGTTTCTGACGGTGGTCATGTTGTGACCATTACCAAGTCAGGGCTCACAAAGTCTGAAGAGACAGGAAGTACTGATGGCAAGACTGTCATTAAAGATTTCAATGGTCAGCCTATGTTTTATTTTGCGGACAATGGTCCAGGGCATGGGGTCAATCCTTTTGTGCCTGTGCCAGCCAATCAAGCAGCACCGTCTCCGGACAATTCTGTCAAAGACACAGATCGTTTGGTTCAAATTCCAGAGTCTGCTGGGCCAGGGGTGGTTTACACGTCTTATTACAGAGTGAAAAGCAAGAGACAGTCCAGCCAGACTAGCCCAACCAATACGACAGCCCTTTGGAATAGTGACAAGGCTGCCAAGCTCGCAAGTTACATGGTGGAGTTTGGGCACAAGATGAATCAAGAAAGTTATAGAAGGCTAACACCTAACGGAAGTGACGATTTCTTTGGTGCCATGTCTTTTGCTAAAAATAATCGCATTATTGTAGGTGAAAAGACAGAACAAAATGCCCCAATGACCAACCAACAAAAGGTAGACGTTGCCTTTTCTGACGATGGTACAGGGACAGCCGACTATATCATTGTAGACAGCTACGGGTATTCAGGTTCTGCCATGATTCTCTACCATTTCACCATCCATAAAGGTCAACCGGTGGTCCTAGTTTCCATGCAAAATCAGGGGAATCCTGAAAACATGTATTATATGTACCCTACCAATAATAAGGACATCCAAGAAGCCTTTGCCAATATTGTGAATGACAAGTAAAGGTTTTGGAGACTAGTAAAAGCCAATATCTTCAATCTAAAGCCTTGGTAACAAGGCTTTTTCTTGTGGATAAGTATCTTGAGAATGAGTAGTCAGCAAAATCTGGTATAATGAAGCCAAGGAGGCGCCTATGAAACATCTAAAAAAACAGACGCTAATTCTTTTATCTATCGCTAGCCTGCTACTTGTCGGTTTAGCAGTTTTTGCACATATCCACAAAAAGGAGGAAAAACCAAGCTACTCCAACCTTAATAGCAAGGCCAGTCTTAATGAGGTGCGTTCCATTCTCTCGAAACATTTGGACGAGGAGAGTGTGGATAACTTTATCAATCTCGTCACTGATTACAATGACACCGTGGGTTCTGTTGGTCTTTCTGGGAGTTTTGCGCCATTTACCAAAACAGACTATGATGTGGAAAAAATCAGTAGCCTGTGGACAGACAAGCATGGTGACTTTATCGGTACCAACTGCCGTATCAACACCTACACGCTACTGAAAGGCAAAATCAAGATTCCTCAAGTCAAAAGTGATACTGAGCTCCTTTTCCAAGACAAGGACGCCATTGACAAGGGCAAGCTCTTTAATGCCAAGGACCAGGCAAACTTTGACATTCTTTTTTCAAGGGTCAAGACCGAAGCTACCCAAGATGTCAAGGTTCACGCCAAGCATATGGAGGATTACTACAAACAGTTCACCTTTGATGACAAGGCACGCATGCTGTCGGTTGTTGTCCACGATAATTTGGATGGTGATTCCCTTTTTGTCGGTCACGTCGGAGTCTTGGTGCCTACAACGGATGGCTACTTATTTGTTGAAAAGTTAACCTTTGAAGAGCCCTACCAAGCCATTAAATTTGCCAGCAAAAAAGATTGCTACAAGTATCTGACAACCAAGTACAAGGACTATACCGGACCAGGTCTAGCCAAACCCTTTATCATGGACAATGACAAATGGGTGGATATGGACTAGGTTATCGTGAAGCGGAAGTTTTAATAGGGAAGAAAAAGGAAGCAAGATATGAAAAGAAAACAAGCCTTGTTGCTTTATCTAGCAGGGACCCTTGGACAAATCTTACTGGTCAGTCTCCTTGTTTGGCTGCTAAGAGCAGGAGGAGTTAGGGGTGATTATGGGACTCCAATTGGCCTCTTTACCCTTATGTTAGGTGGCTTGTCATCAGCCATTTGGGGAGCAATTATTAGTATCCGCTATTATCACTCCAGTTTTAAACAGCTTGTCAGAGATTTTTTCCAAGTCAAACAAGCTCCTCTTAACTATCTCTTAGTCCTCATTTTTATAGGTTTGGATTTTTTACCACAGGTCTTTAGTGGGGAAATGATTATTCCAACTTGGTATTTCCCCATAATTTTATTTGTAAAAGCCCTCGTCTTTGGTGGAATCGAAGAAATTGGTTGGCGCCATTTTTTCCAGCCTACTTTGCAAGAAAAGTTGACCTATCTAGTGTCTACGCTGTGTACCTTTGTAGCCTGGTCACTATGGCATTTACTCTATTTTTATATTGATGGGTCTATGGCCACGGTTCATTTGCTACCATTTTTGCTAGGCTTATTAAGCAATTGTTTCATCTTATCCGCTATTTATACAAAGACCAGAAGCCTTTGGCTTTGTGTGATGACACATGCGTTGATCAATGCTTTATCGCAACTGTCATCAACTGAGGAGAACCTTGGATTATCCCTTGTGATTAAGGTGTTGATAATCCTTCTTGCCATGAGAATTGCTAGTAGCAGTATGGAGAAAGTTAAATGCTAAACCGACTTTTTCTCACTTTGTTTCAATCATTATACATCAAAAGAGCAGTACAAGTTGACTACTCTTTTTTCTATGTAATACTCAAATGACCTTGCCCATCTTTTTGAGGCATGTTATACTAAAAAGGTATTGTCAAAATTTTCTGACATTACAGGTGGAAAGGAGGTCTAATGCCTTTTAAAATAACAAAACATCTTGTTTTTTCCCGCTACCTAAGCCTGCTCTGTTTGCTTCTGCTTTTGCTAGTAGCGTCAGTTTTTATAGCAGTTTCTTTAGGGGCGGTCACTATAGATATAGGTGATACCTATGGTGTCATCCTCAGAAAATTGGGGTTTCCGATTGCCAGTCATAACATAGCCAAGCCACTTGAAGCTATTATCTGGAATATGCGAGTTCCGAGGGTTCTTCTAGGGCTAGTAGTTGGTGCAGGCCTTTCCATGTCTGGGAGTGTCATGCAGTCAACCGTCAATAATCCGATTGCCGAACCCTACATTTTAGGCATCTCGGCAGGAGCAACTTTTGGAGCAACCTTGGCCATCATTTTAGGCCTTAAAGCTGTGGTAGGTTTGGGTGCCTTTGTGGGGGCTATCCTAGCGACGGTTCTTGTCTTAATCATTGCCTCTATGCAGGGGAGAGTGACCACATCTGGCCTGATTTTATCTGGAACGGTTGTTAATGCCCTCTTTATTGCCTTTGCCAATTTTATAATCTCTATTGGAGCGACAGCAGATAGTGTCATGACCATTAAGTTTTGGACTATGGGTTCATTGACAGGAACATCTTGGTCAGATTTGCTGCTTCCAGCAGTAGTGGTTGGTTTGGCCTTTCTCTTTTTCTCAACACAGTATCGTGTTTTTAATGCCATGATGATGGGAGATGAAGCAGCTTTGACTTTAGGGATCCCACTTAAACTCTATTGGTATCTTTATATCGCCATCGTTGCGATCATAACGGCCGTCTTGGTTTCTAGTTGTGGTATTATTGGCTTTGTGGGCTTGATTACCCCTCATATTGCCAGAAGTTTAGTCGGGACTAATTATCGTAAGCTTTTTCCAGTGGCAACTCTCCTAGGTTCCTTATTTGTGGTTTGGGCAGATGTCTTGGCTAGAATCCTCGTTAAAAATGCGGAGTTACCTATCGGTATCTTTACAGCCTTGGTTGGCGCACCTTTCTTTATTTATATTGTGACTAAAAATCGTAGGAAGGTGGTTTAGACTTATGGATGTAAAGTGTAAGGATATTCATTATTCGATTGGAGAGAAAAAAATCCTAAATGGTGTCTCTCTAGAGGTTGAAGGTGGGCAATTTCAGACCATACTAGGACCAAATGGGAGTGGTAAATCAACCTTGCTCAAAACCATTTACCGCCAGTTGAAACCAGATAGCGGTCAGATTTTACTTGATGGAAAAAGCCTAGATCAGGTAAGCCTAAAGGAAACTGCAAAAGAAATGGCCGTTGTGACACAGTTTAACACCCTTCAATTTGACTGCACGGTGGAAGAAATTGTCATGCTTGGCCGAACGCCCCACCTTTCCTTTCTACAAAAAGAAACGGAGCGGGACCACTTGCTCGTCCAGGATGCCCTAGACAAGGTTGGCATGTCTGAAAAGAAGACACGCTATTATTCGTCCTTATCAGGTGGCGAAAAACAAAGAGTTATCCTAGCGCGTGCTTTGGCTCAGGAACCCAAACTCCTTTTATTGGATGAGCCTACCAACCATTTGGATATTAAGTATCAGTTGGAGATGTTGGCCTTGGTCAAGGAACTCGGCATTAATGTTCTCGCAGTTCTCCACGATATTCAATTGGCCTGTCGTTTTTCAGATTATATTTACTTAATGAAAGGGGGTGAGATTGTTGCCCAAGGTGTCCCAAGGGATGCCGTAACCCCACAATCCTTGCAGGCGGTTTATGATGTTCAGAGTCGTATTACCTGGACGGATGACCAGCAGGCAATGATTCAGTATTTATAAGCCTAGGAAAGGAAGGCCTTATGAACAAGAAAACTTTTGGTATCGCATTAATCGCTGCAGCAGTCCTCACATTGACAGCATGCAGTTCTACATATAAAAACAGCACATCATCGTCATCAGCAGCAAAAGAAACGGTGAAAAAGACTAACTCAGAAACCCAGTATCCTTTGACCGTTAAAACTTATGACGATCAAGGAACTGAGCTAGATCAAGTTTTCAAAAAGGTACCAGAAAAGGTTATCACAAACAACCTTTCATCAACGGAAATCTTGATTGAGCTTGGTTTAAAAGACAAGATTGTCGGTATGCTTAACCCTGACAATGAAGTAACCGATAAATATAAGGAAGACATTGCCTCAATCCCACATGTCGGTGATAAGAAGACCATCTCTCAAGAAGTCATCTTGGCTTACGGACCTGATGCCCTTATTGGTCGTAACATGATGTTCTCAGACAAATCAATGGGAACCATCAGCACGTGGAACAACAACGACATTCCCGTCTATACGCAAAAAGCTTCTGTTTCAACAACCAAACAAGATTTGAATAATATCATCGAAGATGTTAAAAATATTGGTGACATTTTCAACGTTCAAGACAAGGCAGACAAGTATGCAGGACAACTCCAAAAGCGTATCGACGCCGTTAAAAAGAAAAACAAGTCTTCTGACAAAGACTTGAAGAAGGCTCTGATCATGTGTGCCTACAACGATGAGACCTTTGGAACTTACAAATCTGCCCTTCAAGAAAGTATGCTTAATCAGCTTGGCTATACCAATGTTGCGACAGGAACATCAGATTTGACTCTGGAAAATCTCGTGTCTATGGAACCAGAATTGATTATCTATGTAACTAGTGACCGTAATAAGGCCATGGACAAGGATGCTACAGACAAGATGGAAAAGAACGCTGTTCTTGAAAATGTACCAGCCGTTAAAAACAAGAAAATCATGACTATTTCTTATGATGAGCTTATGGATTACGGTCCATCTGTGATTGATTCTCTTGAGAAGGTTAATGACTTTGTTAATAAATAAAGACTTTGTCTGCCATGGCATTCGAGTGACGATTGCCCTTCCTGAGTCTTATGATGCTACTAAGACTTATCCAGCTGTTTTTCTGAACGATGGACAACTGGATTATCTGGGAAAACTAGCGGATTCTGTTATCCTGATAGGCCTTGAGCCCAAGAATCGCTTGGATGATTTTACACCTTGGTATGCTCAGGCTTTGAGACCTGGAAGTCCTGATTTTGGTGGCAAGCTAGCCAGCTATCATGACCATCTATTTGGCCATATTTTAAATAGCATCCAAGAGGAGTTTAGACTGGATGACAGTCGTATGGCTTACGGAGGCTACTCGCTGGGTGGACTGGCTGCTATTTCCAGTCTTTATAGCAGTGATAAGATGCCTTTTATCTTTTCCATTTGTGGATCCTTCTGGTATCCAGATTTTGTAGATTACTGCCAATCCCATCAGCTTCTTAATAAGTCTTGCTCGGTCTATTTACGTAACGGTTTGACCGAAGGGGCTAATCATAAGAATAGACTGGCCAAGGCTCCTAGCTTTGCCAAAGAAGTACATGAATGCATCAAAAAACAGTGCTTGTCCACTTATTCAGCATTTGACCCCTACGGTCATCATGATAATCTCCAAGAAAGATATGATGCTTTTTCGGACTGGTTGATTGAAGAGTGGAAACTCTGAAATGCTGCTATTGGTGATTGAGTAGGAAAGAGAGAAGAAAAGTAGTGAAGAAGATTCCGACGATGGAATCTCTTCACTACTTTTTGTTATGCTCGAAAACTACCATCACAGTTGATGCTTCCGAAAAGTTTTTAGACATGAATCAAAAAACGCCTTAACTCCGTATATTAAAAGTAATTTACTTACCTTTGACTTATATCCTAACTTCAAAAAGGACAAGACTATTATTGTTGCTGATGCAGTAACTTATATCATTTAAAACTTTTTGTTGGAGAAGTAGAAGGAAAAAAACTATACTTTGGTGCCTGAGAATACTTCGATATGGTTCCCTAGTATTTTTATATCTACTGGAAGATTATCCGATTTGTCTCCATCAACATCTGACTCTAACTCAACCTCTGAAGAAATCCTAATATTACGCGCTTTGATATATTCGATATTATCGTTACCTACTAGATCCCCTTTTAACAAATCTGGGATAGTCGATAATTTAGAAATGATGGATGCATCTTTTAAAATCAAGATATTTCCATATCCATCTGTATTTTCATCAAATAATTTTTTGTCTGCATAGTAATTAGATAGAAGAACTAAGACCTGACTAGCTTCACCTTCATAATTGCCATTTTCACTTTCAATACGAACATTAAATACATCGTCTTCTACAACGGACTTCATCGTATTGATTGCATATGCAAAGATACCGTACTTTGTTTTATCTTCAATATCAACGTTATGAATAGCTTCTGGTAAAGATCCAACACTAAAAATATAGCCAAAATAATTTTGATTAGCTTTTCCAACATCAATGGTTTTAGTAAAATTGAAGTCAAGTTCTTCAATCGCTTGATCAATACTTTGGTTGATTTCTAATAGCTTAGTGATTAAATTACCAGTTCCACCAGGAATAATCCCAAGTTTTGGGATGTGATTTTTTTCAGCAATCCCTGAAATAACCTCATTTACAGTACCGTCTCCACCAAAAACAATTACTGCATCATATTTTTCTTTAGAGGCTTTTTCAGCAAATTGAGTTGCATCTTTGGCTTTTTGCGTAATCTTAGTTTCAACATAATCAAAATACTCTTTAGCCTTATTCTCCAAGCTCTCTTTATAATCTAATGCTGTTTCTCCTCCAGAAGTTGGATTAATAATTATCATTACTTTTTTCATTGCTATTTTCTCCTATGGACTACTAGTGACAATACTTTTCAACGGTTTCTTATGCTTATCAAATTAATATCTCACATTACTTGTTGTTATTTGGGGATTCTTTTTACTTATCCTTTTCTATTTGTTGAAGATCATCATCGTTTTTATATTGAATGATGTAGTCGACTAATTCTTTTTCAGTTAATCTATCATTTGTTAATTGTGAAACCTGAATCGAGATATTTTTCAAACCATATTCATTTTGTTTGTTAATGATACCTTGTAACTCAGCTTCTGAAAGATATTTACCTGAAATGGTTAGCTTTAGTGTATTATTTTCTTTACTATATTTCTTTTTCAAAATAGTATGGTTTTCAAATTGATCAGATAGATAATTATTGATAGACTCATTGATTAGCGTATCTCTAACTAAGGTAGTTGCAGAAGCTAAACTTGGAATAATAAGAACAAGCGAGACTAGAATTAATATTTTTCGCATTTTAGAGGCTTTACGATTATGTTTAACATAAGGATTATTAACCATCATCACATTAGTGCCAATATATGTAGCAATCATAATAAAACTGCAGTTAATGGAGAACAAATATGACGCCCCTATCATATACTCAAGATTTCCTGTGGCAATAGAATACCCCACGGTACAAACAGGTGGCATAAGAGCAGTTGCAATGGCGACACCAGGAACAATGTTATTAGCTTCTTTCTTTCGTGCTCCAATAATGCCGGCTAATCCACCGACGAATGCTATTACAACGTCCCAAATTGTGGGCGAAGTTCTAGCAATAATTTCCGTACTTGCATAAGAAATGGGCGAAATTAAAAAATAAAGTGTAGAGGCTAAGAGGCTTACTGCAACTTGAATAAAAAGAACTTTAAACGATTTTTTGAGAAGTTTTGTATCTAATATTGCTAACGCAAAACCTACTCCAAGGATAGGTGTCATCAATGGAGAAATCAACATTGCCCCTATGATTGTTGGAATAGAATTCATATTCAAACCAATAGATGCAATCAATATCGCACACAATAAAGTGGTTAAGTCACTTTTTGATAAATCTAAATCCTCATAGATTTTGTCCCTAAATTCTATTAGAGAATAAAGTTTACCATCCTTCAAAACTTTTTCCATAACAGTACTCCCTCTTTGTTACTATAGTCAACTTTTGAAGAAGTTAATCGGTATCGTTTGATCTCTTTTGTAAGGAAAGGATTTCCTGAAGAAATAACTTTTTAGCTTCGTCCTCTGATGATGTTTCTAAATCGTCAATCATTATTTTTGCAACTTCTTTACGAGAGCTTGTTCCATATTCTTCTTTCAATTCATAATCAATTCTCTCCTCAAAATTGGTATAAGGATATTGACCAAGTAGTACATTTATACGTTGATCAAATTCATAATCAATCCACCACTTCTCAAACAATTCTTTGAAAGCTTGCAAATCTATTTCAGAATCCAATAGGGTTAATGCATCCATAAAACCTGTTTTATATCCATTAATTTCTGAGCATAAACCAACGACCTCATCCTTATTAATTTTGGCCAATTCCTGACGCATTTCAAGCAAATCCTTGTCTGCAAAGAGTCGTTCAAAGCCCTCAAGTTGTTTACTAAATTCGTCTAATTTAGTGTAATCCTGACGATTCAATGTTTCTCTAATATCCATAATTATCTCCTTTTTGAATTTTAAACTCCTACTGAAAATAACACAGTATCCTGTGTATGATTTAGGTTTTTTATTGG
The DNA here is from genome assembly GCF_016648655.1 of Streptococcus sp. 17.1. Lineage (NCBI taxonomy): Bacteria > Bacillati > Bacillota > Bacilli > Lactobacillales > Streptococcaceae > Streptococcus > Streptococcus sp. 17.1. The sequence goes on along the minus strand of NZ_JACLQM010000007.1, from coordinate 49,648 downwards.
ATGATACTTCATAAAGAAAAAGTGTGTAAGGGTTTACATATTTCAATTATACATTTTATTTCCACTTTCGTCACTCTCACTTCTTAGGGAGTTTTTTTAACGTTTTAATTGGCTAAAAATCTTATGGTCATACCAACATAATCAAATGTTTTATTGATGAATCATTCAATTATCAGAATGGTCTGATAGTAATAACCATGTATGTAGAGTATTTACAAAACTGTTCAAAAAACTACAAGAATCATAACATAAACATACTTGCAAATCTATGCAATCGTTTGCAAAACAATTGACAATTTTCATTCTATTTTTTTGTAAGCGCAAACATTTTTATTGACTTATCAATTTGATTAACTTATACTGTTATTAACAGGTATATACTAACATTAATCTTATGATTGTTAAGATTAATATAAAAAATGTTTTAGCTAAAATGTAACTCTTTAGATTGTTTGATTTCCAAACAACCTAACTTTCCTCAATTTAGAAAGGGGGAGACATTATGCTTTGGGCTATTATCGTAGGAGGCTTTATCGGTCTTATTGCAGGTGTAATCACTAAAAAGGGAGGCTCCATGGGAATAATCGCTAATATCTTTGCAGGTTTAGTCGGTTCATCTGTTGGACAATCACTTTTCGGTGCATGGGGACCTAGTCTAGCTGGAATGGCATTAGTTCCATCAATCTTAGGAGCAGTCATTGTTGTTGCAGTAGTATCATTTTTCCTAGGGAAAAAAGAATGAACTTGAATCTTTTGACAGGAATATATTAAAGTTCAAATTCTGTTGATGAAAGGATTCAATATGTCAAAAACCAAAAAAATACTTTACCTTATTTTATGTATTTTAATCTTGACAATTTTGATTCCTATTTTGCTAGATTATCATAAAGTCAGTGGCTTAGGACTTCATTTAGTTGATTGGAAACAAATTTCCTTTTTAGACTTTTATCTTTCAAGATATATTTTCTGGGGTGCTCTAGTACTTTCAGCTGTAGTGTTGTTTCTAATGCTTGTTATACTCTTTTATCCTAAACAATATTTAGAGATTCAATTACCTGATGTCGATGGTGAACTAAAATTAAAAAATTCAGCTATTGAAGGATTTGTTCGTTGTGTGGTTGCTAATCACAATTTTATAAAGGATCCTACTATTAAGGTAAACAGTCGTAAGAATAAATGTTTAGTTCACGTAGAAGGACAAATGCTTCCATCAGACAACATTATTAAACGAACTCAAATAATTAAAGATGAGATTGCTGATGGATTGACACAGTTTTTTGGAATGAATCATCGTGTAAAACTGTATATTTCTGTAAAAGAATACAAGCCAAAACCACCACGTAAAAAAACTGTTAGTCGTGTAAAGTAAGGAAGTAAAAAATGGAATGGTTTAAAAAATACCAATATCCATTTCTTTCCGGATTAGCGGGTGCTATCTTAGCTTGCTTCATCCTATCCTATGGTTTTTTTAAGACTTTGTTTGTCTTGATTTGCGCCATTCTAGGAGTTGGAATTGGATATTATATTCAACAAAAACAATTATTTAAATAGTAAAGGAGATTCATATGTCAAAAGTAGAAAAAAAAGTAGAAGAAGTAAAAGGCGAATTGACCTACGAAGATAAAGTCATTCAAAAAATTATTGGTCTTTCTTTAGAAAATATTCCAGGTTTGCTGGCTATTGATGGAGGCTTTTTCTCAAACCTAGCTGAAAAACTTGTCAATACTGATAACGTTGCAAGCGGAGTCAATGTTGAAGTTGGTAAAGAGCAAGTTGCTGTTGATTTGAACGTAATTGTCGAATATCAAAAGAATGTTCCTGAACTATACAAGAAAATCAAAGAGGTTGTTGTTTCAGAAATTTCTAAGATGACTGATTTGGAAGTGGTTGAAGTTAATGTAGATGTTGTTGATATCAAGACTAAAGAGCAACATGAAGCAGACTCAGTAAGCCTACAAGATCGAGTAACTGGAGTTGTTGAATCAACAAGTGAATTTACTTCCGATAAGTTTGAAAGCGCAAAACAGGGATTGAGTGATGGCTTCTCGGCTGCAAAGGAAAAAGTTAGTGAAGGCGTTGAAGCTGTCTCAGAAGCGACTGCTAAATCAGAACCAAGAGTTCACTAAATTCTTTTATGCCTAAAAAAGTTTAAAAACGTTCATTTTCAATAATCTAATTTTCCAATGGAGGGTAACACTATGTCAGTAGAAGAAAAACTTAACCAAGCTAAAGGCGCTATTAAAGAAGGTGTCGGAAAAGTAACTGGTGATGAAAAAACTGAAAAAGAAGGAGCTGCTGAAAAAGTAGTTTCAAAAGTTAAAGAAGTTGCCGAAGATGCCAAAGATGCTGTTGAAGGAGCAATCGAAGGCGTTAAAAATATGGTTAAAAAGGACGATAAATAGTTCTAAGATTAATTGATTTTTCACACAAAGTCTTAAAAACTACTGTATGAAAAAGATAGGGATGTCATATCCTACTCCTAATAACTCATTTATACTGATTACATTCAATTTATCTACAAATCAATATCTTTAAAAGATTACTCAAGTGGAAAATCAATCCTCTTTTGAACAATCTAAGTTCTTTACATATTCCTTTCAATATTTAAAACAATTCATTAATGTAGGTTGACACTATGTCAGTAGAAGAAAAACTTAACCAAGCTAAAGGCGCTATTAAAGAAGGTTTCGGAAAAGTAACTGGTGATAAAAAAACAGAAAAAGAGGGTGCTGCTGAAAAAGCAGTCTCAAAAGTGAAAGAAGTTGCCGAAGATGCCAAAGATGCTGTTGAAGGAGCTATCGAAGGTGTGAAAAATATGATTAAAAAGGACGATAAATAGTTCTAAAATCGATTGATTTTTCACTTAAAACATGGAAATTGCTCTACAAGAAATTTAAGGTTGTTTTACTCCTAACTACTCACTTTTAAAACAACACCAAAAACTATGACAAATCCTTAACATTACGATATTACTCAGGTGAAAAATCAGTTTTCTTTAGATTAATTAAAATTCCTTTTTAATTCTATATACATATTCTTTCTCATACATAGTAAAAGCACTCTAATTTCTATAGTTTTATCCAAGCTATAGACGCTAGAGTGTTTTTTATAACATTTTGAAGAATTATTTAATGATTGGGGAGATTTGTATTTATCTAGTGTATATAAAAATCAGCAAAGTATAAGTGCTGACGTCATCCCGAATAGGGAATGGCAAACGTTTGCATTACTTGTGAATATTTTCACTACAAAAACATCACATTTTCAGTGAATTACTTGATTTTCATAAGTATTAGTTTTATAAATAAAGTATAGAAAACGCTTTCAAAAACATCTCCGAGTTTTTGTCCTACTTGAAGTGGTTCGGCTAACAGCCGACTTCCATTCTAGAAAGGAGTATTGTTTTGAGTCAATGTGATATTCTCATTATAGGGGCAGGTCCTGGTGGTTATGTTGCTGCTGAAGAAGCTGCTCGTTTAGGTAAAAAGGTAACTGTCATTGAGAAAAACTCCATAGGTGGCACTTGTTTGAACGTTGGCTGTATCCCATCCAAAGCCTATCTTGAACATGCTCATTGGCTATTAGCTGCTAAAGAAGCCTCTCAGTATGGAGTAACAGTTTTAAATGATAATCTTGATTTTCAAAAACTTGTTGCTCGCAAAGATCAAGTCGTAGCAACACTACAGTCTGGTATTCAATCAAGTTTTAAACAATTAGGGATCACCTATATTGAAGGTGAGGCAGCTTATATTTCTGATAAAACCTTCCAAGTTAATGGTGAAAGAGTCTCAGGTAAGTCTGTTATTTTGGCGACAGGGAGTCATCCATTTATTCCTCCTATTCCTGGTATTAACGATGTTGACTACTTGACAACAGATAACTTTTTCAACTTAAAGGAACTTCCTCAACGTTTGGTTATCATTGGTGGAGGTATTATTTCCGTTGAGTTAGCTTTTGCCATGGCTCCACTTGGTGTGGATGTGACAGTGATAGAGGTTGCACCAACAATTTTAGCAACTGAAGATGACGAAGCACGTTCCATTATTAGAGAAAAGATGGAACAACTTGGAATTACCATTCTGGAGGGAGTTAGCATAGATAGGGTTAGAGAAAATGCTGTAATTTTAGCAGATGGTAAGTCCTACTCTTATGATAACTTACTTGTAGCAACAGGGCGTAAGCCAAATATTGAGTTAGCCCAAATGATGGGCTTGGAGCTGACCGAAAAAGGCTTTATTAAGGTAGATAGTTATTACGAGTCATCTCAATCAGGTGTTTATGCGATTGGGGATTTGATTCCTGGATATATGTTAGCTCATGTTGCTAGTAGCGAGGGAATCAAAGCTGTTCGAGCCATTTGTCGTCAGGCTGAGGAACCGGTTGATAATTCAAGTGTTCCACGGTCGCTCTTTACAACGCCAGAGATTGCTTCCTTTGGCTTGTCAGAAGAGGAGGCGGTACAACAAGGATATGATATATCAGTTGGTCAACTTCCTTATGTTTATAATGGTCGAGCCATTGCGTCTAATTCAGCAAAGGGTTTTGTTAAAATTGTCTCCGAAAAACGCTATCACCTACTATTAGGTGCCGTTATCGTTGGTCCACATGCAACTGATATTCTACAATCCTTGATTGTCTTGAAAGATGCTGAAGGAACACTTGATCAGCTTGATAAGACAATTTTTGCACATCCAACAATTTCTGAGTTGGTTCAGGAAGTTGCAAGACTGATTTTAAGGTCCTAAGGTCGATGGATAGGTTTAGCACAGCCATTCTCATTTTTTCAAATCTATATATCTGTCAATAATATTTGTTTTTTATAAAGCTCTCTATAGAAGGAGGAAACAATATGACACATTATCAAGAATTGCCACAAGCCCTAATGAAAGAAAAACATCAGGGACAAACCTTAACCAAGGAAGAAGTTAAGGTTCAAACTGCCCATGATCTTGGTGTGGAAAATGTTTCAAAAGAAGAGGCTAAATCCATGTATAAGACTATGTGGGATATTCGAAATTTTGAAGAAAATGCACGACATTTCTTTTCAATCGGTCAAATTCCAGGATTTGTTCACCTTTACTCAGGTGAGGAAGCTATTGCGACTGGGGTATGTGCTAACTTGACTGATAAAGACTACATTACTAGCACACATCGAGGACATGGACACTGTGTGGCTAAAGGTGGAGACCTTAAAAAAATGATGGCTGAAATCTTTGGTAAGTCTACTGGGCTTGGTAAAGGTAAAGGTGGCTCTATGCATATCGCTGACTTGGATAAAGGAATCCTTGGTGCTAATGGTATGGTAGGCGGAGGCTTTGGTCTTGCGACTGGGGCTGCTATGCGCAACAAATATCTAAAGACTGATGATGTTGCTGTATGTTTCTTTGGTGATGGTGCTGCCAATGAAGGTAATTTTCATGAGTGCTTAAACATGGCCTCTATTTGGAATCTACCTGTAGTATTTGTAAATGAAAACAACCTTTTTGCAGAATCAACACCACAATGGTATTCATCAGGTTCTCCAACAATTGCTGAACGTGCACAAGCTTACAATATGCCTGGAGTTCGTGTTAATGGTAAGGACTTATTTGCTGTTTATCAAGTGGCTAAAGAGGCCATTGAACGTGCGCGTCGTGGAGATGGTCCAACGTTAATTGAAGCTATTACTTATCGTAACCATGGCCATTTCGAAGGAGATGAGCAAAAATACAAAGCACCAGATGGAATCGAAAAAGAATGGGCAGATGTGGATGCCTTGGAAGTATTTCGTGACCTGGTAACTGAAAAGGGTATCCTTAGCCAAGATGAATTGGATGAGATTGTTGCCCAATCACAAAAAGATGTTGAAGATGCAATCCACTTTGCTCAAGAGAGCCCAATTCCAAAAGAAGAAGCTCTCTATGAAGACGTATTTGCAGACTGATTGAGGAGGATTCATAATGACTAGAGAAACATTATTTATGAAAGCCATCAATGAAGGGCTCGATCAAGCCATGGAAAGAGACGAGCGAGTTGTTCTCCTAGGAGAGGATATCTCAGGTGGTGTTAATGTTGAACACTTAGAAAATAATAACGAGGATGCCTGGGGCGGTGTCATGGGTATCACACGAGGATTGATGCCGAAATATGGCAGGGAACGTGTTATTGATACTCCGATTTCTGAGCACGGCTATTTATCAGCTTCGGTTGGGATGGCGCTTACGGGACTAAGGCCTGTACCAGAGTTGATGTTTAATGATTTTATTGGATTCTGTTTTGATGCCCTATTAGGACAGGCTTCTAAGATGCGTTACATGTTTGGAGGAAAAGCTAAAGTTCCCATGGTTGTGCGTACTATGCACGGGGCAGGTGCTTCAGCTGCTGCGCAACACTCTGGATCCTATTACGGTTTATTTGGATCGATCCCTGGTATTAAGGTGGTCGTTCCTGCTACTCCTTATGATGCCAAAGGATTACTCCTAGCATCAATAGAGGATGATAATGTAGTTATCTTTTCTGAAGACAAGACTTTATATGGATTAAAAGGGGAAGTGCCAGAAGAATACTATACTGTACCAATTGGTAAGGCTGCCGTTCGTAGAGAAGGTAAGGATTTAACAATTGTGACAATTGGTAAGATGTTGTATGTAGCCTATGAGGTCGCCGACCGCTTGGCAAAAGACAACATTTCTGTAGAAGTGATTGATCTTCGTACAGTTGCTCCATGGGATGAAGAAACAGTGTTAAATTCCGTGAAGAAAACTGGTCGTTTAATTATTGTGGATGAGGCCAACCCACATAACAATACTGCAACTGATATTGCATCTGTAGTTTCAGATAAAGCATTTGATTATCTTGATGGACCAGTGAAATGTGTTTGTGCACCAAATACTCCTGTTCCATTTGCGACAAACTTAGAACAAGCCTATATCCCGGATGCGGATAAGGTTTTGAAAGTAGCTGATGAATTGATTCAGGACTTGAAAGGATAGGAGGGCGCTTATGGCAACAGAAATTTTAATGCCCAAGCTCGGCCTAACCATGACTGAAGGACTCATTCAAAAGTGGTTGGTCCAAGTTGGTGATACAGTAACAAGTGGTCAGCCTTTATTGGAAATTAGTTCTGAAAAATTGACTAGTGAAGTCGAATCCCCTGCTTCTGGGGTTGTTCTAGACATTGTGCATGATGAAGGTGCTACAGTTAAATGTAAGGAAGTCGTTGGATGGGTTGGTCAGGAAGGAGAGGATGTAGGAACCCAAGAGGCTCCTGCACAAGAGGAAGCTCCAACTGAAGTCGCTAAAGATTCAACACCGTCTAGTCCTAAATCTACTACAGCACCTATAGCTCGTACTGGTGGGGAACGAATTTTCATTACACCGGTGGCTCGTAAGATGGCTGCTGAGAAAGGCTATGATATCTCCCTTATTAAAGGGACAGGTGGAAATGGTCGTATTACAAGACGTGATGTAGAAGCTTACCAACCAAGTCTTGTTGTTGATAAGGTCGTTGAACCTCTAACACAAGCTATGGCCACAGGACAATACGGTGAGGGACTCGAAGGCATGCGTAAGATTATTGCCGAACGTATGATGAACAGTCTTCATTCTTCTGCTCAAGTGACACTCCATCGTAAGGCTGATTTAACTGAGCTTTTGAAATTCCGTAAAGAACTTAAGGCCAAGGTACATACTCCACTTGAAAATGGTGAACTAGGTATCACAACTCTATTAACTAAAGCAGTAACCAAAGCTTTGAGAGATTTTCCAGCTTTGAATGCTTGGTATGGTGGCGGAATTCATAAGATTCACGAACGCATTCATATTGGTATGGCAACAGCTTTGGATGATGGTTTGGTTGTTCCTGTGATTCAAGACGCAGATCGTATGACTTTAGCAGATCTTGGTCAAAGCATTAAGACTTTGGCTAATCAAGCTCGAAAAGGTACACTTGCATCTGACCTATATAGTGGTTCTACTTTCTCAATTACGAACCTAGGGGGGCCAGGTGTAGAATACTTCACACCAATCCTTAATTCCCCAGAGGTGGCAATCCTTGGTGTAGGAGCAACTCAACAAGCTTTAGCATTTAATGAGGAGGGAGAGGTTGTTCAAAAAGACTATCTTCCATTGAGTCTGAGCTTCGACCATCAAGTCATCGATGGCCTTCCAGCTGCTGAATTTTTAGCAAGAGTTGTTTCTTATCTTGAAGATCCTTATCTCCTTATCTTCTAACAGAAGTATCCATTTGTAAGATGCAATTGTGGACGAATAGGACTTACTAGAGGTATAAAAGTAAAGTAATTGTTGATGTTCCGCAACCTAGTATGAAGAGAAGACTAAATTAGTCTTCTCTTTGTGTTTTGCTAGGGTTGAGACATTAGATTTGATTAAGGAGTTTTTTATTAAATTTCCTAATCACTCTTAGTGACAACATACACAACCCATTTGTAATTTTGCTTTTCTTCAATCTTTGAAAAGCCAATGCTTGTTAACAACTGCATCAATTCATGGCTTGTCCCATAATCTGTCATATGATATTTTATTTTTTCTTTTTCGGAAGCAATAATCAAAGTGGAAGGATTGGACATGACTCTATAGATTTCCTGAAAACTCTGTTTTAAATCCTCCCAGAAAATATGTGTCTGGATGGCAAATACCAAATCAAAATCATTATTTTGGTAGGGAAGGTTTGCTACATTACCAATCCTCAGCTTAACACTTCCGTTTTCTATAGCATCTGAATGAATTCGTCTAGCAGTTTGATAAGACTCCTTAGATATATCAATACCATGAATGTCAAGATTTTTATCTAACTCAAGAAGGTTCTTAATAGTGCTGCCTCCGCCATAGCCGATTTCTAAAATCCGACTATTGTTGGGGATAGTGGTTTGTTTGATTGCCCAAAGGCTGAGTTCCTTGAAATAGGACGACCAGATGTTGGTAATCAATCGACCGACAAGACCACTCGGTTCTCTAGATTGCTTTATAAGATATTGAATGAGCATGTTCCCTCCCATTTTTGAAAATAAAATTTGAAATATACATGATTAAAATTCAAACTTTATTATAGAGAAAGCTAGTAAGAATAGCAAGAAAAAATGAAATATATGCTCATTAATTTCAAACTTATGCTACAATTGGTAGTAACAGAGGTGTTCACATGAATCAATATCAAAAGACGACTGAGAAAAAGAAGCAAGCGATTATTCAAGCAGCCTTACAATTATTTAAAGAAAAAGGTTTTAAGGAAACGAGTATAAAATCTATTGCAGAGGTAGCAGAAGTATCACCAGTTTCTATCTACAATTATTTCGGGGGCAAAGATAATTTGGTAGCTCTCTGTGTTAATGACTTGTTTGAAGAAGTCACACAGCAAGCTGAGGACATTTTAAATAGTAATCTAGATTTTAAAACAAAATTAAACCAGGCTTTTTCCCTATGTCAGGAGAAAATGAGTCGGCAAATCTCGGACTATTTTCAAGATAAAATGGTGAAAGAACCTACTTTTTCAACTCTCTTAGCGAAAGCGATCACTGCAAAAAAACGTGATATCTATCGTGCTTATATTGAGCTAGGAAAAGAAGAGGGGGCTATTGCTGAAGACCTATCGACAGAGCTTATCTTAAATGTCATGGATGCTCTTAATAGTATGGGAAATCAGTTAGACAACAGTGACAATTTAGAGACAGAGGTTGAGCAAATTCATCAGATTTTTTTGTATGGTATTTTTGGAAAAAATTGAGCCTATCTTTTATGGTATTTTATGACTTGCCTCATTCATCTTAATCAGTTGTATATTCTCATACAAGGGTGTAAAATCTACTATACAAAGATAAAGAGGAGCAAGGTATGGAATTAAAAGATTTTACAGAACAAGAACAAAAGCAAATCGAAAAAGGTTTGAGTACAGCTGAGATTTCTGACAAGGAAGCGGCTAAGAAGTTGCTCGCTCTCGTACCTCAAGAATGGATTAAACGCATTCCTTTTTTTGTCAGAGGCCATGCGACGACCAAGACGGTGGAGCGTGTGGCTAAGCAATATCCTGCACTCTACGCAGTAGCCAAACGCCAAGGGGACCTTCCTGAAAAAGAAGGCCAAGAGTTGCGAAAAATCATGACAGGCATCTTTGAAGAAAAAATGAATAAACACAAGATTAAGTAAGATTTATAAAGATCGTGAACAATACCATCTTTGAGTCGATGCGGATTAAGGTGCGATCTATCTGATTTATTATCCTGTTTACGGAGGAAAAATGAGCAAATTTATTTCAAAACAATCAGTCGCTATCTGGTATGCACTGACTGCCCTCCTTGCTACCTTTCTAGTTGGGCAAGTTATCCTTTGGTTTTTCCCAGATAGGAGTAGTATGGGGGCTTCACTGCTGTTTATCCTAATGAACTGTATTCCCCTGATTATGGCGGCTGTCTTTTCTCTTGTGTTGAGGGAAGTTAAATCCTTGGGGGAATTTTTCAAAAAGGTCTTTCTTCAAAAAGAAAGTCCCCTGTCCTGGATCCTAGCTATCTTCATTCCAGTCATCTATTATGGGATTTCAATCCTGCTCATGAATGTTCGCTTTACTGGGAACTCCCTCTTGGCCTTCTTCCTATATTTCCCCTGGACCTTTTTATATGGCGGTCTGGAAGAAGTCGGTTGGCGTTGGTTTTTACAAGAACATCTTTACTTTAGTAAGCACTTTATAACTAAAATGATGGTTCTTTCCATTGTTTGGTTCCTCTGGCATATCCCTATCTATCAACTCCCTTGGATTACAGCAGGCTCGTCCAACTATCTCATCTTTTACCTGATGATTTTAGGTAATAGCTTTCTTTTGGGAGCTCTTAAAGAGTACTCGAAAGGAGCTGTTCCTTGTATCCTTGCCCATATGCTAATTGATAGTCTGGCTGTTCTCATGCTGGTTCAGAGTTCACTCACTCAGATTGTCCTTCTTGTTATTTTCGAAATTCTAGTAGCCTTTTGGCTGGTGGCCATGAGAAAATCATAGAAATAGACTTCAAGCTCTCACCTGATTTAGGTGAGAGCTTTTCTTTCCTATCTGTTGACATAATGATATAGTGTCATTTTTAGGAGGTGACTCGTTTGGCTTCATCATCTAAAGACTAAAAAAGAAGGCCAAGAGTTGCGTGAAATCATGACAGCCATCTTTGAAGAAAAAATGAACAAACACAAGATTAAGTAATGTTGTATGAAAAGAGGTATAAGTCCGCAAACTTACACCTCTTTCTTATCTTTACTTCTTATTTGATTTGGATAGGCTGATGGCAACCATTGTCGCACACAGGAAAAATGCAGCTAGTAACCCTTTTGTAGTAGTCGTCATGAAAGGTTTATCAAAGACATAATAGTTATAGACAGCAAATCCCAGTCCAATAAGAGTTACAATAATCGACACAACAAATAGCGTCACCCATAATCTTCTTTGAGTCATCGTCAACCTCCTCTTTGTATCCGTTTTCTTTCTGCCTATAGTATAACATAAAAAACCTTAGCTAAATTCCATAGAGCGGTTCGGCTAAGGTTTTTCATTTTATTTCGTCAAGATAACCGTATCATTTGGATCGTGGTCATCATCTTCAATAGTCAGTTGATTACCATCGAGTTTATAGTGTTTGGTGTCGTCACCGATTGTTAGACTTTGATTGTCAGAGTTAACTGTCACAGGCTTGCTTTCCTTCTCGCCATCTGCCTCGTCCTCTTCCCAAGTTCCAGTATTTCCAGAGATGGTAAGAGTAATGTGATCATTTTCGTCAGTCCCTTTATAGGTGCCATCTAGCCCTTCAGTTTGTTTAGAGGCTTCAGAGCTTTGTGAAGATGAAACCTTACTTGAACTTTGTTGGGTGCTAGAAGAGCTTTCAGGTGTTTGAGCTTTCTGGTTTGAGCAGGCTGCTAAAAGACCAAGAACTGCCATAGAGGCAAGAGAAAGTGTGAGTTTTTTGGACAATGTCATAGGCTTGTCTCCTTTCTTTGACACCTTAAGTATAGCAAACGCTTACAGGCAAACCAAGCAAAAAACTTTTTTTGAAAATGCTTGAAAATCACTCTTTCGGATTCTTAAAAGCATAATCTATTATCCCTATTTAAACTATGCTATACTGATAAAAAAGCAATCAAGGAAGGTTCCTAATGACAACTACCAATCCACGTCGCCAGTGCGAGCGACTTTGGGCAGCCAATAAGTATCTGGTGCTCAGCCATTCAAACAAGATTTACTTGGAAATCCGTAACTATCTCAAGAATGAAGAGGTTAGTTTGGATCAGGTTCAAGCCTATATTGATCAAGCACTTGACCTTCCTGAAAATCCTGGTCAGGTCGTCAATGCCTTCCAACATATCTGGGGATATTTTAAGAAAAAGGCGACTGCCAGCGAAAAGGAAATGTTTATGGCCCAACTAGATAGCTATGCAGCAGGTCAAATTCCTCAGCATGGTTTGGTGGAATCCGTCAAAGAGCTCCTCAGCAAGTATCCTAATCGTTATCTGGAGGAGTCAACCTTAATTAATGGGGGGTCAAAATGAGACTGTGGCATCAAGACTTGATTGCAAAACTACCCCGTCAGCAATTATTAGGACAACACCGAGAATGTTGTGCCCTTCGTGGCAAGGGATGGCAACGCAAACACGCTACGGTTAACTATGTTTTTGACTATTCTCCATATCGCCTGTTTAAATACCATGAACTTATTATGCAAGAAATGACGAAACGTGGCTATCGTGTCAGCCCTGAGTGGTTAGACAAGGAGTATCGAGGTAAGCAGATGCCAGCCTACGACAAGCTTGAAGCGGAGACATTACCAGCCATCATTTATCCTGAGCATGATACCGCCTATTTACAGGAATGTCTGGACAATCTCAAGCAAAAAGGAATCATCATCTAAAGGAGGAAAACGATGCATTTATTTAAGTGGCTAGCACCTAAAAAGAAAGTAGAAGAAGGCCTTGTCATGCGTATATCGACAGCGGATCAGGTGGACTATGCGACGATTACAGCCCCAAGTGACAGTGATATCTGGGATGCCTTGGTGCAACTCCCAGCATCCTACGATAGTCTCTATCTTACCTATGGCGATAAAAAGTCAACGAGCTTTATCTTCGTTGAGTACGAGGATGACCAGTATCGTTTGGAACACGACACACCTGAGCTAGGGTTAGAATTGACCAATGTCGCGCGTGTATCCCAACAAGTTGCCAGAGATATCCTTATTCGCTTTTCAAAAGAGCACACAGTGATTTTGGACGACCATTGGAAACAAGAGAAAGTCAGGTAGTCCTATGGCACACCTTACCCCAGAAACCAGACGAAAATGGCGAAAAGCTTTGTGCTTAATTATCGAAATCATTTGTCTGGCTCATTTCGCTATCATTGTCCCTCGTGACCGATTCTTTACGCCTGAAAAATGGGCCCAAACACCAGCTCCCATGAGACACAAACTCATGTGGAGTTTTCACCGTCAGTATCAGCTTGAGGGCATGACGAGAGAAGAAGTGGAGAAGCTCTTGGGCAAGGGTGACGACCTTAAAGGAAGTGTTGAGTACAAGCTGAAGGACGATTGGATTGGTGGCTGGCGAGTTTACCATATTGACTATAATCAGGACCGTGTGATTCGTGCCAAAGAAACCTGGCAAGATTGGTGAGAATGAGCTTTCTCTTCCCCTAAAAGTAGTATAATGAAAATATAGAGGTATACGCTTTCAAAAGGTAAAAACTGTCTTTTGACTAGAAGAGGAGGATAAACTCATGACCCTATTTATATCTAAACTGATGAACGGTATTATGGAACTGCTCATAGTCTCTATCATTCCTTTTATCACTTGGTTAATTTGGAGCAGGAAAAAGGTCGGTTTCTTTGACTGGATTGGGTTGAAGAAAGTTGAAAGTCAGCAGAAGAGGCGATTACTACTGACCATTTTAGGTATTAGTCTACTTTTTCTTCTTTTTTCAATTGTCGTCCTCAGTTGGTTCGACTCTAGCCAAACGGCCACAGCAGCTTTTTCTGGAAAGGGAATGGGAGCCCTTCCTGCTATCATGGCCTATGCTATCTTAGGGACTGCCTTGCCAGAAGAAATCTTCTTTAGAGGTTTTCTTTTGAAAAGGATGCAAGGAAAACTAGGATTCCTAGGGGCCAATCTGGTTCAGTCTCTCTTATTTGGCCTCATCCATGCACTTATATTTATCCAATTAACTGGTTACCTAAAAGCTATGGCTATCATGGTCTTTATCAGTCTCATCGCTTACGTTTTTGGTGCTATCAATGAGAAAAAAGCAAGTGGCTCTATCCTTCCAAGTGTCTTTATCCATGCCTTGGCCAATACGGTTGTAGGGCTTCTCTTTGCCTTCTCCTTCATTTAGATAAAATTATATAGAAGAAAGTTATCATGGATGAATTAAAAGAAATCAAACTTAAAAATTATCAGTATTTAAATGAGGTTGCCATCAAGGGGGAGACGCTCTTCACGGGATCATCTCTCATGGAGCTTTTTCCCATTTGTGAAATCGCTAGGAGTAGAGGTGTCGACGACATCATCTACAATCGAGGCATCAGCGGCCTGAATACGGATGAGTTTCTTCAGCATATCCATCCCCTACTTTTGGATCTGCAACCGAGCAAGGTGTTTATCAATATCGGTACCAATGACATGACCGAGGAGCCTTATGGAGACCAATGGTTCCAACATCTGACAGCAAATATCAGACAGATTTTGGAGCAAACACAAGCTGTCTTGCCTCATACAAAGATTTACCTCATGGCTTTCTACCCAGCCAATCTTCATCTGCCTTGGCAGACCAAGGCTTCAATCCAGTGGATGAAACTGCGGACACCTGAAAATCTTGACCTTTGCAATCAGGCACTCGAGGAAATCGCCCAAGCCTATGGCTGCCACTTTATTAATTGTAATGCTGGGCTGGTCAATGATAGGAAAGAGCAGAAGGCTGAGCACACCTATGACGGTGTCCACCTTTATGCCAATGCTTACTTAAAAGTCTATGAGGCTCTTGAACCCTACCTCTTGAATTAAGAAAATATGAGAGAATTTCCAGTTCTTACTCGCTTTTTTCCCTTGATTACAGTACAATAGACGTCAAAAGTGAAAAATTGAAATGAGGTATCCCTATGTGGAAATGGTTTAAACGACTCATTGTCCTCGTCATTGTGGTCTTTTTTGCAGTGGCGGCTCTGCTCATTCCGGACAAGATCGACAGTCAGGACCAATTAAAAAATGTATCAACACAAACATCCCTTGCCGATTTAGCCCAGGCGGGTATTGGTGGGGCGTCCCTTTCATCAGGTGGAGTTTCAACCGAGATTAATCTTGATAGCAACCAGTTTCGTCAAATCCTAAAAGCAAGCATGGCTGATTCTAATGACGAGACCTTGCAAAACAGTACTGTAGAGTTGAATGATTCTTATCTGACAGCTAAGGTACCGGTGTCTCTTGGACCTATCGAATCAACATTCAGCCTTGATTTCACGGTCAGCACTAACAAGGAAGTCATTCTACTAGACTTGGCAGGTGCCCACCTGGGTCGCCTCCCTGTACCTAAATCACTGGTTCTGCCTTATCTCAAGAAGAGTATTGCCCAGTCAAGCAGTGGTGTTCGCATGGTTAACAACCAAATTCAGCTCAAGCTTCCTGAAATCGGCTACGAAATTGAGCAAGCCACTGTGACCAATAGCAAGATGAAGGTCAAGCTTAACATTCCGATTTCCTTGCCAACCAGTTGGTAATGTAAGAGAAATCTATCAATCCATGATAAGTTAAAACAAGTCCATAGTCTGGACTTGTTTTTTGATGCCTTCACTTCTAAACTAAGAAAGTTAAAAAATTCTTGAAATAATACGTTTACATCTCCCAATCCCCTAGAAAATGGGGGTTTCCTGTGCTATCATAAGACTGTAAAAATGACAAGCGTCTGACACTCATTGAAAAAAGAGTTAAGTCAAAGAGTTTTAGGATAATAGTTAGGAGGAAAAAATGGACGCTTTAAAATATATCACACCCAAATTTTTCACCACCATCAAGGATTATTCCAAGGGACAGTTCATCAAGGACCTGATTGCAGGAGTTATCGTGGCTATCATTGCCCTGCCCTTGTCGATTGCCCTAGCGATTGCCTCTGGTGTTAATCCCGAACAAGGTCTTTACACAGCAGTGGTTGCAGGCTTTTTTATTTCCTTTTTAGGAGGTAGCCGAGTTCAGATCGGTGGACCTACCGCAGCCTTCGTTGTCATCATCTATGGCATCATCGCCCAGTATGGCATGGCGGGTCTGACTGTTGCCACGCTCATGGCGGGACTCATGCTTATTATCATGGGGCTCCTGCGTTTTGGCGACCTGATTAAATTCATTCCCAAAACCATCACACTGGGCTTTACCTTGGGGATTGCCGTTGGGATTGTGTCTGGACAGATTAAGGATTTTCTAGGCCTTGAGATGAAGTCCGTGCCAGCTGAGTTTCTGGAAAAGATGATTGCCTATGGAGAGTATCTTTCGAGTATTAGTTGGGCGACCCTAGCTATCGGTATTTTGGCCCTGCTCATTCAAATCTTTTGGCCACGCCTTTCTCAGAAAATTCCGGGTTCTCTGGTTGCTATCTTTGTGACCACAGCTATCGTTGCTTTTGGTCATCTCCCCGTCAAAACCATTGGTGACCTTTACACCATCAAGGCGGGACTTCCAAGTTTCACGGTTCCTGACCTATCATTTTCTTTGATTCGTCAAATGATTTCGCCAGCCTTCACCATTGCCATACTAGCAGCTATCGAATCGCTCCTTTCTTGTGTGGTTTCAGATGGCATGATTGGTGGTAATCACCGTTCTAATGCAGAATTGGTCGGCCAAGGTGTTGGGAATATCATGTCAGCCTTCTTTGGTGGGATTCCGGCAACGGGAGCTATTGCCCGTACCGCAGCCAACGTCAAAAATGGTGGCCGAACACCAGTAGCAGGTATGGTTCATGCCTTCACCTTGCTTCTGATTTTACTCTTCCTCATGCCTTACGCCTCATTGATTCCCATGACCTGTCTAGCCTCAATCCTTATGATTGTCGGGTATAACATGAGCGGTTGGCGTACAGTTGGTCGTATGATCAAACGTGCCCCTAAGAGTGATGTGGCGGTTCTGCTAGTGACCTTTGTCTTAACCGTTTTCTTTGACCTAGTAGTTGCCATCGAATTTGGTATGGTCCTAGCAGCCTTCCTTTTTCTCAAACGCATGTCTGACGTGGCTCAAATCCGTCAGTGGGTGGACAAGGAGAATCTGGATGATCCAGTTTTGTCCGAAGATAGCGACTTGAAACAAGTTCCAAAAAATACTGTCGTCTATGAAGTTTTTGGTGCCCTCTTCTTTGGTGCAGCCAATAACTTCTTGAATGTGATTAATGATGAAACTAAGAATGTTCTCATCCTACGCATGCGAAACGTTCCAGCCATGGATATCTCAGGCCTAGATGCCCTTGAGGAAACTCTGGCCATTTGTCAAAAACGTGGCATGACCTTGCTTCTTTCTCACGTCAATCCACAACCCTACCGAGTGCTTGAAAAATCAGGCTTTATCCTAACTATTGGACCAGACCATATCTGCGAGTCGACCGATCAAGCCCTTGAAAAAGCAGCAGCACTAGCACAAGAAACCTAGACAAATGTTTTTAATACAAGAAGAAAAAGCCAGTTCAACTGAACTTGGCTTTTTAAAATACACGATATACATAAGGATTGTCAGGCTGTCCGACCTCTTTGACCTCAGTCAAATTAAGGATAGGCAGGCTCTGTTTGAGATTTTGATAATAATCCACAGTGATGGTACCAGTGACTTTCACCCAAGTATTGTCCTTGAAGGTTTGGTCACTTCCTGTCGTTGCCAGTCCGTAAACACCTGAATCGGCGATACAGTGGATAATTCCGAAACGGAAGATGAACTGATAACCCTTGGTTTGTGGGTCATTGTAGACAAAACCGGTATAGGTGACCTTCTTGCCCACAAAATCGTTAGGATAGAGGTAGATGAGCTCCATGACTTCCATGTAATTTTCCGTGGTAATCTGGATGGTCTCACGTCCCTTGTACTTGGCGAGCTCTCTGGTCATTTCCTTCTCATAAGCTGAGGAGGTGAAGTAGGAGCTGGTGTCCGGCTTCAAGTACTGAATAGTCGTTCCCTCTTGGTCGGCCTGATTAGGATCGCTCCCTGCCGCCAGTGGGAAATGATAGCCCTTAGCTGATACGGTATTGGCATCCAAGGTTACTGTTGGAACCAAGAGCCCCGTGAGGACTGGAAAGGCCAAGAGAACGATGCTGGCTACCTTGGCTACTCGACCTGACAAATGCGAGTGAACCTTCATCTGCTTCATCCAAACGATGAGTTGAACCACAGCAAGGATAAAGGAAAGCACCATGGAAATGTAGGCCAAGTAGGAGTAGTGGATGTTAATGTACTGGTTGAGCTTGCCAGAAACTTGCAAGTACATGACGAGCTCAAAGTACCCAGATAAGATGAGAAAACGTAACATTAAATCACCCCCAATAACAGACAGTAAATGATTGTCACCAGACTTGCGGTTCCTACGAAGAGACCAACAAAGCGTGTTTTAAATTGGTGTTTCATCATAATCAAGTTCTTGATATCAACCATAGGACCAATGATGAGAAAGGCAACCGTTGGTGCCACTCCGAAACTAGAGAGCAGCGAAGCCCCGATAAAGGCATCGGCCTCTGAACAAAGGGAGAGGATGAAGGCCAGGAGCATCATGATCAGGATGGCTGTCACTGAATTATGACCGATGGTCGTGAGGATACGGGTCGGTAGGTAGGTCTGCATACTTGCTGCCACCAAGCTTCCGAAAATCAAGTAACGCCCAGTGTCAAAGAACTCGTCAACCGCATGAACCAGGGCTTGAAAGACTTTCTTACCAGCTGACAAACCACTATAGTCGTGAACATGACTAGCCTTACGATTGTCCTTGAGAATCTGGTCATCCACCACAAAGCCCAGCAAGATTCCCAAAATCATGGCAATCAAGAAAGCCCCGACGAAACGTAAAAGCACGTAGTACCAAGAGTTCCCAAAGGCCGTGTATGTCGCAAAGAGAACAACTGGATTAATGATAGGGGCAGTTGCCATGAAAGGAATAGCCGTGTAGCTAGGCACTTTTTTCTCTAAAAAGCGCGTGATAATAGGAACAATCCCACACTCACAAGAAGGGAAAATAAAACCAATCAGGGTTCCAAAGAGGATAGCCAGGACCTTGTTTTTAGGAAGGAAGTTTTGGACCTTTTCAGGAGTCACAAAGACCTCGATAAAGCCAGATAGGATACTTCCCAGTAAAACAAAGGGCAGGGCTTCGATAATAATCGATAGAAAAACTGCCAGAAGCTGCAAAACGCTATCTGGTAGTTGATGAAAAATAGCCATAAAAATTATTTCTTCTTATCTTCTTGAAGACGTTTGTCCTTCTTAGGATCAGTTCCCGCCTTTTCAAAATCAGGGATAGCCGCAAAAGATGCCATCATGCTTTCAAGTTCATTTGTTTTTTTCTGAATAACTGCCATAAAAAGCCTCCGAGTTAATTAAGATACTAAGGGCGTTATTTCTGACAGAAAATTAGGGCATCAGACGAAGAAGCTCTACTTCTAGGAAGATGCATCTATTTTCCGAAAGAAATAGCCCGAGTTCAGTTACAAAAGATACTAAGGGCGTTATTTCTGACAGAAAAGAGGGCATCAGACGAAGAAGCTCTGCTTCTAGGAGGATGCATCTATTTTCCGAAAGAAATAGCCCCTAACAATAGGTTTACTTTTCTATTATACTACCTCTTGCTTAAAAATTCTCGCTTCAGCTACAAGGTTTTCTGACCAAGCAAATCTCCTCTCGTGGTATAATAGAACTTATGGAAAATCGTAATTTAGAGACATTGGCTCAGGAATTGGGCCTAAAAAAACAACAAGTTGAAACTGTTTTGGAATTGACTGCAGAAGGCAATACCATCCCCTTTATCGCCCGTTACCGTAAGGAAAAAACAGGCAATCTGGATGAAACGCAAATCAAGGCCATCATTGATATGGACAAGTCCTTGACTGCTCTTCAAGACCGTAAGGAAACAGTTCTTGCCAAGATTGAGGCTCAGGGCAAATTGACTGATCAACTCAAGGCAGCCATTGAAGCAGCTGAAAAGTTGGCAGACGTGGAAGAACTCTACCTTCCCTATAAGGAAAAACGCCGCACCAAGGCGACGGTTGCCCGTGAAGCAGGTCTTTTCCCCTTGGCTCGTCTTATCTTGCAAAATAGTCCTAACCTCAAGGCTGAAGCTGAAAAGCTGACATCTGAAGCCTTTCCAACAGCTGACAAGGCTCTTGCGGGTGCTGTGGATATTTTGGTTGAGGCCTTTTCTGAGGACAATAGCTTGCGCTCTTGGACCTACAACGAAATCTGGAACAATAGTGACATCACTTCAACCCTTAAGGATCAATCACTGGATGAAAAAGAAACTTTCAAAATCTACTATGATTTTGAGGATAAGGTTTCTAAACTTCAAGGTTACCGTACCTTAGCCCTTAACCGTGGGGAAAAACTAGGCGTTATTAAAGTAGCCTTTAAACACAATCTTGAGAAAATGCACCGTTTCTACAGTGCCCGTTTCAAACAAAAAAATGACTATATTGAGGAAGTCATCAACCAATCTCTCAAGAAGAAAATCATTCCAGCTATGGAGCGACGTATCCGTAGCGAGTTGACTGAAGCGGCAGAAGATGGTGCAATTCAACTTTTCTCTCAAAACCTTCGAAGCCTTCTTTTAGTTTCACCACTTAAAGGTAAGATGGTACTCGGTTTTGACCCAGCCTTTCGTACAGGGGCTAAGTTGGCCGTAGTTAACCAAACTGGTAAGCTCATTACAACGCAAGTGATCTATCCAGTGGCTCCAGCCAGTCAGGCTAAGATTGCCCAAGCTAAGAAAGACTTGGCTGACCTCATTAAAAAGCATGCCATTGAGATTATCGCTATTGGTAATGGAACAGCCAGTCGTGAAAGTGAAGCTTTTGTGGCAGAAGTCCTCAAGGATTTTCCAGAGACTTCTTATGTTATTGTCAATGAAAGTGGTGCCTCTGTCTACTCTGCATCAGAGTTGGCTCGACATGAGTTCCCAGACTTGACGGTCGAAAAACGCTCTGCCATTTCCATTGCCCGTCGTCTTCAAGACCCATTGGCTGAGTTGGTTAAGATTGACCCTAAATCAATCGGAGTAGGCCAATACCAGCATGATGTTAGTCAGAAGAAACTCTCTGAAAATCTTGATTTCGTCGTCGATACCGTGGTTAACCAAGTTGGTGTTAATGTCAATACGGCAAGTAGTACCCTCTTGTCACACGTGTCAGGACTCAACAAGACTATCTCTGAAAATATCGTCGCCTACCGTGAGGAGAATGGTGAGATTGCATCACGTGCTGAAATCAAAAAAGTCCCACGTCTTGGTGCTAAAGCCTTCGAACAAGCTGCAGGTTTCCTTCGTATTCCAAATGCCAAGAATATCTTGGATAATACAGGGGTCCACCCAGAGTCTTACCCAGCGGTAAAAGCCCTCTTCAAGAAGTTGGCTATCACAGACTTGGACGACTCTGCCAAGGCAAAATTGAAGGCCCTTAATCTTAAAGAAACAGCAGAAGAGCTGGGACTTGGACAGGAAACCCTCAAAGATATCATTGCTGACCTTTTGAAACCAGGTCGTGACCTCCGTGATGATTTTGAAGCACCTGTGCTTCGCCAGGATGTTCTTGAACTCAAAGATTTGTCAGTAGGACAAAAACTTGAAGGAACGGTCCGTAACGTTGTGGACTTTGGTGCCTTTGTGGATATCGGTGTCCATGAGGATGGTCTTATCCACATCTCAGAGATGAGTAAGAGCTTCGTTAACCACCCAAGTCAGGTTGTCTCTGTTGGGGACTTGGTTACCGTGTGGGTATCAAAAGTTGACTTAGAGCATGAAAAACTTAATCTCTCCTTGGTGAATCCGCGTGAATCTAACTGATTATGTTAAGACTGTTTCTATAGAAGATTTTGGTTGGGAATTTAAGCATCAAGCCTTGTGGAACAAGCGTCTCCGAACCACTGGAGGTCGGTTCTTTCCCAAGGATGGTCATTTAGATTTTAACCCAAAACTCTATGAGGAACATGGTCTTGAAACCTTTCGAAAAATCGTCCGCCACGAACTCTGTCATTATCACCTCTATTTTCAGGGCAAGGGCTACAAGCATGCGGATAGAGATTTCAAGGACTTACTAGCTAAGGTCGATGGCCTTAGATACGCTCCAAAGATGCAAGGCCAGGAAGAGAATTACTACCTCTATCAGTGCCAATCCTGTGGTCGTATCTACCGTCGTAAACGTCGTGTCAATACACAGAAATTTGGTTGCGGTCTGTGCCAAGGCAAACTCATTTTTCTAAATCAGTCCTAGGGCTGATTTTTTTAGTCTAAAAAAATCATATAATTAAATCAAAGAAATGATGGGAGAAGAAGACCATGTCAAATCGTTTTTATAAGACACGAAAAAATAGACTCGTCGCCGGTGTTGTTGCAGGTTTGGCAGATAAGTTTGGCTGGGACCTAGCTCTGGCTCGTATCTTGGCTATCATTCTCATGGTTTCAACGCAGTTTGGAATCTTCCTATACTTGGTTTTAGCCTTTCTCCTTCCTTACAAAGAAGATATTTATCCCGAAATCAAACTCAAGGATGGACGCAAACGTAAAAATGCTGAAACTGTTGAAGATGAGTGGAATTGGTAAGTAATTGTTAATAGACATTAACCTATGATTGGCCTTAGTGCTAGTCATAGGTCTTTTTTGCTTTGAGAGCCGCATTGAAAACCTTTTTATGATACAATGAAACTAGTAAATAATCGGAGGAAATAATATGACAGTAACCGTTAAAATGTTGGTTGACAGGCTTAAACTCAAGGTTGTCTATGGGAATAAGGAGCTTTTGGCAAAACCGATAACAACTGCTGATATCTCTCGTCCTGGTTTAGAAATGACAGGTTATTTTGACTATTATTCACCGGAACGACTGCAGTTGGTTGGGATGAAGGAGTGGTCCTACCTTAAAACCATGACTGAAAATAACCGTTATTCTGTTTTTACTAATATGTTTAAAGAAGAAACTCCAGCTGTTATCGTGGCGCGTGGTCTTAATATTCCGGAAGAGATGCTTCGAGCTGCTAAGGAAAATGGCGTAGCAGTTCTTCAAGGACGAAACGGCACATCGTCACTTTCAGGGGACATGTCTTGGTATCTTAACTCACAATTAGCTGAACGAACTAGTGTCCATGGTGTTTTGGTAGATATCTACGGGATGGGTGTTCTTATCCAAGGAGACTCTGGAATCGGTAAGAGTGAGACAGCGCTCGAGTTGGTGAAACGTGGGCACCGTCTAGTCGCTGATGACCGTGTGGATATCTATGCTAAAGATGAGGAAACTCTCTGGGGAGAACCTGCAGAAATTCTTCGCCATCTTCTTGAAATCCGTGGGGTTGGTATCATTGACGTTATGAGTCTTTATGGAGCCAGTGCTGTCCGTAATTCATCTCAAGTTCAGTTGGCCATCTATCTAGAAAATTTTGAAGACGGTAAGGTCTTTGATCGTCTTGGAAATGGGAACGAAGAAGTTGAATTGCAAGGCGTTAAGATTCCACGTGTCCGCATTCCTGTTAAGACAGGCCGTAACGTATCAGTCGTTATCGAAGCTGCAGCAATGAACTACCGTGCTAAGCAAATGGGATTTGATGCAACCAAAACCTTTGAGGAACGTTTGACTAACCTCATTAGTAAGAATGGTGAAGACTAATGTTAGCTACTATTGACCCTATTGCTCTAAGACTTGGCCCCATTAGTATTCATTGGTATGCCATCTGTATCGTATCTGGTCTCTTACTTGCCGTTTACCTGGCTCAGCGTTGGGCTCCCGAAAAGGGAATCGACCCTGAAAACATCCTAGATTTTATTCTTCTTGCCTTTCCTATAGCCATTGTTGGTGCTAGGCTCTATTATGTGATTTTCCAGTGGGCTTACTACAGTCAAAATCCTTCTGAAATTTTTGCAATTTGGAATGGTGGGATTGCCATTTATGGTGGCTTGATTGCTGGAGCAGCTGTCCTCTATTGGTTTTCTAAACGTCATGCCATTGCTGTCTTGGATTTTCTAGATATCGCAGCACCGGGCGTAATGATTGCTCAAAGTATCGGTCGCTGGGGAAACTTTATTAACCAGGAGGCCTACGGAAGAGCAGTTAGTCATCTGAATTATGTTCCAGAATTTATTCGCCAGCAGATGTATATTGATGGTAGTTATCGTGTACCGACCTTTCTTTACGAAAGTCTCTGGAACTTGGTCGGATTTATCATTATCCTAGGACTAAGACGCTTTAATAAGAAACTACGCCAAGGAGATGTGACCTCATTTTACCTTATCTGGTATGGTCTTGGACGCTTCGTCATTGAAGGCATGCGTACGGATAGCCTCATGTTTGCTGGCTTGCGTGTCTCTCAATGGGTCAGCATCGTCATTATCATCTTAGGTGCTACCTTGCTCTATTTACGAAAGCAACGCCCAGAGGCAGATTATAAAATGAAAAACTAGTCATATAGCTCAGACTTTGTTATAATATAATGAAAATTATCATAACAAAGGTCACTGGAAACTGGAGGTTCTACTTCAGTTTTCTTGTAGCGACCTTTTAAAAAGGTCAAAGGAGTCCTAAACTATGGCAGAAATTGCATTTCTTATTATCGCAATCGCACTTGCTGCGTTCCTCATTGCATTAATCCCTACTCTACTTCGTACCCGTCATGTGGTTAAAGAAGTTGAAGAAACAGTTGCTGTGCTTCGTACAGATATTAATGTAACCCTTCATCAAACAAATGAAATCTTGGCTAAGGCAAACGTCTTGGTTGAAGATGTTAATGAAAAAGTTCAAACCATCGATCCTCTCTTCGTAGCAGTAGCTGAGCTTTCAGAAAGTGTTTCTGACTTGAATACTGAAGCTCGTTACCTCGGTGCTAAAGCAAGTGCAGCAGGAGCAAGTGTCGGTAAGGCAGGTTCAGCCTTTGCTATCGGTAAGGTTGCCTCAAAACTTTTTGGTAAAAAAGACAAGAAAAAATAAGGAGATCTTTTCATGAGTAAATTTTTAAATACCCTAATCATTGGTGCAGCTTCTGGAGCTGCAGCAGCATACTTCTTTACAACTGAAAAAGGTAAAGCTGTTAAAGCACGTATTGATGAAGAAATCGCTTCATTCAAAGAAGATCCTAAAGCTTATCAAAATCAAGTGGTGGAAAAAGCTAACGACTACAAAGATTTGGCAGTCGATACTTTCCAAGACTATAAAACAAAATTTGAAAATGGCGACATCACTGCGGATGATTTGACAAAAGCTGTCCAAGAAAAAACAGCTCAAGTTGCTGACTTTGCAAAAGAGAGCTTTGAACTTATCAAAGAGAAAACTGCTCAAGTAACTCCTGAGCAAGCAGATGTTGAAGCAGAAACAAAAGCTATCGTTGATGATATCGTCATTGATATCAAAGATATCTCTGAAGAAGCAGCAGAAGCAAAATAAAAAGAAAGCCCATGAGGCTTTTTTTAGTACGAAAAAAACGTTGACCAAACAGTCAACGTTTTTGTGCTTTATAATACTCGATTAGGACATAAATGCCTATCTGACCAATGACGCTGATGGTAATTGCCCAGAAGAAGGCCCAGAAGGTAGCCACCTGTGCTACCAAGAAAAGGAAGGCAACTAGGACTGTTGAAACACAGAAGCTTGAGATACGTCCAAAGAAAATCATATCTTGTAGCTTAATACTATTACTATTTAAAGTTTGATAATCTTGGTAATTCGTCGTTTGAAGACGCTCAGTCTCGAAATCTTCGATGTGATCAAATTGACGGTGTAAGTTGTCAGCCATGTCTGCCTCCTTTCTATATAAAATATCTAAATCACTTTTTCGTGTAGGTTAAAATACTTAGTCAGTATTTCACTATTTAGAATCTCATTAATAATACCATAAAAAATTTATATTGCAAAGTTTTTTTTGATTTTTGTGAAAATTATAGTATTTAAAAACTAATTTAAAATATTGAGATACATAGTTTTGAACCTAAAAATTCTAAAAAAATCAAATCATTTGTGCTATAATGTGAGTTATGGAAAAAATTGTAATTACAGCGACTGCTGAGAGCTACGAGCAAGCACGTGAGCTCCTAGAACTTGGCGTAGATCGTATTTATATCGGCGAAAAAGCCTTTGGCCTTCGTTTGCCTAAGCCTTTTTCATTCGCAGAAATGCGAAAGATTGCAGAGCTGGTACATGAGTCAGGCAAGGAATTGACTGTTGCCGTTAATGCCCTCATGCACCAAGGTATGATGGATGCTCTTCCAGACTATCTTGATTTTCTTGAAGAAATCAAGGCAGATTATATCACGGTTGGTGATGCAGGAGTTTTCTACATCTGTAACCGTGACAAACGTCCCTTCAAAATGATTTATGATGCTTCAACTATGGTAACCTCTAGCCGTCAGATTAATTTCTGGGGCAAACAGGCAGGAGCATCTGAAGCGGTTTTGGCTCGTGAGATTCCATCTGCGGAACTATTCATCATGGCTGAAAATCTTCAGATTCCAGCTGAGGTTTTGGTTTATGGTGCAAGTATCATTCACCACTCAAAACGTCCACTTCTTCAAAACTATTACAACTTTATCAAAACGGATGAAGCTGTTACCAAAGAACGTGACCTCTTCCTTTCTGAGCCAGGAGATCCAGATTCTCACTACTCAGTTTATGAAGATATGCACGGGACACATATCTTTGCCAACAATGACTTGGATATGATGACTAAACTTTCAGAACTCGTTGAACATGGTTTTGACCACTGGAAGTTGGACGGCGTTTATTGCCCAGGTGAAAACTTTGTAAAAATCACTGAGTATTTTGTGAAGGCTCGTGACCTCATCGAGGCTGGCGAATTTTCACAAGACCAAGCCTTCCTCTTTGATGAGGCTATTCATAAATTACACCCAGCCAACCGTGGTTTGGACACAGGTTTCTACGACTATGAACCTGACCGTGTAAAATAAAAATACTTCCTCCTTCGTTTGAGAGTTTTCCATTTTCAGGGAACGAAGGAGTTGTTCAAAACTTAAAATCGACAATCTTGCAAATTGGAGAAATTATGACTACAACTAAAAAACGCCCAGAGGTACTTGTACCTGCTGGAACTTTGGAAAAATTGAAAGTCGCTGTAAATTACGGCGCAGATGCTGTTTTCGTTGGTGGACAAGCCTATGGTTTGCGTAGCCGTGCCGGAAACTTTACCATGGATGAGCTTCGAGAAGGTATCGAATATGCTCACGCTCGTGGTGTTGATGTGCACGTTGCTTCAAACATGGTTACCCATGAAGGAAATGAAAAAGGTGCTGGTGAGTGGTTCCGTGAATTGCGTGACATGGGACTCGATGCTGTTATCGTATCTGACCCAGCCTTGATTGAAATCTGTTCAACCTACGCACCAGGACTTAACATCCACTTGTCTACACAAGCATCTGCGACAAACGTTGAAACCTTCCATTTTTGGAAAGAGTATGGTTTGACCCGTGTCGTTTTGGCACGTGAGGTTACCATGGAAGAGTTGGCTGAAATCCGTAAGCGTACGGATCTTGAAATTGAGGCCTTTGTCCATGGCGCTATGTGTATCTCATACTCAGGTCGCTGTACCCTTTCTAACCACATGTCAGACCGTGATGCCAACCGTGGTGGTTGTTCACAGTCTTGTCGTTGGAAATATGACCTTTACGACATGCCATTCGGCCAAGAACGTAAGAGTATCAAAGGTGAAGTTCCTGAAGAATACTCTATGTCAGCCGTTGACATGTGTATGATTGAAAATATCCCTGACCTTATCGATAATGGCGTTGATAGCCTTAAAATCGAAGGTCGTATGAAATCTGTCCACTATGTCTCAACAGTTGCCAACTGTTACAAGGCTGCTTGTGACGCTTACATGGAAAGTGCAGAAGCCTTTTATGCCATCAAAGATGATTTGATTAACGAACTCTGGAAAGTTGCCCAGCGTGAATTGGCAACAGGTTTCTACTACAAGACACCAACAGAAAACGAACAACTCTTTGGAGCTCGTCGTAAGATTCCACAATACAAATTCGTTGGTGAAGTCGTAGACTTTGATCCAGCAACTATGACAGCTACTATCCGTCAACGTAACGTTATCCTCGAAGGTGACCACGTTGAATTCTACGGACCAGGCTTCCGTCATTTCGAGTGTGATATCAAAGACCTTCACGATGCCAATGGTAACAAGATTGACCGTGCACCAAACCCAATGGAACTTCTTACAATTACCGTGCCACAAGAAGTTAAACCTGGTGACATGATTCGTTCAACTAAAGAAGGTTTGATTAACCTCTACCAAAAAGACGGTTCAAGCAAAACTGTTCGTGCCTAATGACAAGTCAAATCAATGGGCTCCTGGTAGATGATCAGAGTAGGTGTCAACACTACCATTCTCCACTAGATATAGTTGCCCTAAAATGCTTCGAGTGCCAGAAGTATTATGCCTGTTATCAGTGTCATGATTGCTTAGAGAAACATAGCTTTCGAGCTTATCCTTGTCAATTGAAGCAGGACAAGGTCCTTATCTGTGGCGTTTGTAGGCATGAGATGACAATTGAGGAGTATCAAGATGTAGAAGCTTGTCCCAATTGTCACAGTGCCTTCAACCCAGCTTGTTCAAAGCACTATGATATTTATTTTGAAAAATAAAAAGATTGAAGATTCTGTTCACATGAACAAAGTCTTCAATCTTTTTTAGTTAAAGTAACTATGATTTTTAAGAGCTTTTAAGACTGGCTTAGTCACCAAAGCGACGATGAGACCTTTTAAGAGGTCAGGAATAATAAAGGGTGTCAAGCCAACAGCTACAGCTGCAGACCATCCCATTTTTCCGAGAAAGTGCAGGCTGAGGATACCACCAACAAAGACAAGTGCATCTCCCAAAACAAAAGCCACAAAGATTTTCCAGATAGGAGTCTCAGCATGAGTTAGTTTTGAAGTGACAAAGGCGAAAAATGGATAGGCCAACAAATAGCCAGCTGAAGGTCCAAAGAAGGATTGGAGCCCACCGCCTCCACCTGCAAAAACTGGTAGACCAATGGCGCCTAGAATCAGGTAGAGGGTAGCAGCAAGTGTCGCCTCTCTTGGCTTAAGGATAGCAGCAACAAGTCCGACAGCAAAAGTTTGCAGAGTAATGGGAACTGCACCGATAGGAATAACAATTTGAGCTAGGGCAGCAATGATGGCAGCACCAAAAGCTGGAAGAATAAGTGACAGTGTACGATTTTGTGTCATTTTTAGTTAACCTTTCGTAAATAAATAGTTAACTTATTATAGCAAGTGGTTTCAAAAAAGTCAACCTAATAATAAAACGAGGTTAACTGATAAACTTAACCTCGTTGTGATATGATTTTTAGACGTTTGATTTCATCAAGTTCAATCATGCTGATGATCTTATCCTGCTCGATAAAGATGGCTTGTCGCTCCCTGTCATAACGGTTGATGTAGCCCTTATAGGTCTTCTGATTGGATGTCAGCATGACCATTTGATTATGATCAATAGCATGATAGATATCGTTAATAAGTTGATTCTGCATTAGGTGGACAGGTTTGCTGTGACCTATTTCCACAAACTGATGAAGCTGATGCTTTACGGCTTCTAAAAAGTTTATCATGGTCATTTCCCTCGTTTCTTGATAAAATAATTATAGCATGAAAGGTGAATTTTTGTGGATAACTTCATTCTAAAACAGACAATTTTCACAGAAAAAAACGAATAAAGCTAGTGGAGGTAAGCAAATGGCAGAATTTTCATTTGAAATTGAAGAAAAACTCTTGGTCTTGTCTGAGAATGACAAGGGTTGGACTAAGGAACTCAATCGTGTGAGTTTCAATGGCGCACCAGCTAAGTATGACATCCGTACATGGAGTCCAGACCATACCAAGATGGGCAAGGGGATTACCCTCAGCAACGAAGAATTCCAAGTTCTCGTTGACGCCTTCAAAAACTAAAACAAGGTCAGCATGGCGCTGGCCTTATTTTTTTGTTTAAAACGTATCAAAGATAAGTTTGAGATTGAGAATGGTTAGGACAATAGCGATGGCATAACCAAGGAAGGTATTCCACTTGGCATTGACGTGTTTTCCCATGAGTGATTTCTTAGAAGTGTAGTAAATCAAAGGGAAGATAGAGAATGGCAAGGCAATTGAAAGGAATACTTGTGAATAAACCAAGAGTTGATCCAGGGTCTTTTCTTGATCGCCGTAGAGAATGGCTACAACGATAACAGGAAGCAGTGCAAAGAGACGTGTGAACAAACGAATAACCCACTGAGGTAACCTCATGTGGAGGAAGCCTTCCATGACAATTTGACCAGTTAGGGTACCAGTAATGGTAGAGTTTTGACCACTAGCCAAGAGTGCCAAGGCAAAGAGGGTTGAAAGTGTTGAACTAGCAACCGCACCAGCAATCTTAGAGTCCTGAAGGGCATTGTACATTTGTGAGAAAGCTGAAATATCAGAAGCGTGGCCAAAGAAGAGAGCTGCACCCAAAATCAAGAGGAGGGAGTTAACCACAAAGGCCAAAGTCAACTGAATGTTGGAGTCCCAGGTCATGAAACGGACAGCCTTTGTCACATCTTTACCATCAGAATAGTCAACCTTACGAGTCTGTGACAAGGATGAGTGCAAGTAGAGGTTATGTGGCATAACGGTTGCACCCACAATCCCAAGTGCCAAAGTCAACTGGTTGGTGTGCCCAGCAGCATGTGGCTCAAAGAGCGCTGGCGTAGGGAGATAACCCTCGAGGATTCCCGTAATACTAGGCTCAGACAAGGCTACCAGGTAGACAAAGATAACCAAGATGGTCAAAATCAAGGTTGAAACAATAGCCTCGATTTTCTTGAATCCCAGCTTCATGATGAGTAGGAGTAGGAAGACATCTAGGACTGTCACCAGAATGGCAACCATAATTGGAATACCAAAGAGCAGGTTCAGTGCGATGGCAGAACCAAGCACCTCAGCCAAATCCGTCGCCATTAAGGCAAGCTCCAGAATCACCCAAAGCGTGTATCGCAACCATTTGGGCGAGTGGTAGGCAGTCGCTTGGGCCAGGTCCATTTGGGTCACAATCCCTAATTTCCCGGCCATTTGTTGCAACTGCATAGCTATTAAAGATGAAATTAAGATGACAAAAAGAAGACTGTACTTGTAGGTCGCCCCACCGACGACACTGGTAATCCAGTTCCCTGGATCCATGTAACCCACGGCCACAAGAGCCCCAGGTCCCAAGAAAGCCTTAAGATTTTGCCAAAAGCGATTATTATTTGGTGTATCTATGGATTGGTTTACCTCAGAAAGGGAAACCTTTTTTGAATATGTCATAAACACCTCTTTCTAAGTCTTATCTGAATGGAAGCATCACCATTACCACTCAGCCAGACAACCTAATTATAACACTATGAGAAAGATGTGCAAGGTTTTGACTTATCTTACATTGGTGTCATAGAGGACTTTTCAGAATTGCCTTTTTATACTAAACTATATGAGTAGATTATTTCATAAATGAGGGAGAAAAATAATTGAAAACATTTCAACTAACAGCTAAGAAAAAGATTACCCTGGCACTCCTAGTTGTCATTGCGCTTGCTTTGCTTATCTTTATCATTAACGTGCAGATGAATCAGCCTGATAACCTACCTGCCAATTACATGGAGCGCCTTAAAAATCCTGGAATGACGGGCGATTACATCGGCCTTTGGAAGTCTCGCTGGCATGAAGAAAACAAAGCCTGGCTTTATCCTGCGAAACAATACGCTATCTATGCAGTAGTAGCACTAGCTTGTCTATCAGCTTGGGTCGCAGCTTCAAAAGCAAAATTTTGGAAATAAGAAAATGCTTCTCTCGATTGAGGGAAGCGTTTTTAAATATTATCCGATGTAAGTCTTATATTGACTGAATATCTCGTCAATATCATCTTCAACCGAGTGATAGATTTCCCAACTAAATTCAGTTCTAGCAATATCATCAACCAGAACTGTATAACAGAAATCCATATAATCTTCATAAAAATCAGAGATGAAGGGGAGGAGTGTGTCACTAATATCAGATGAATAGAGTTTTTCATCAAGATGTTTAAAGAGATAGTCTGTACCCATAATCGTTTCATTCTTGAGTTTTTGTGCATCCTCAAGGTTAAATCCATCGCTTTTAGGATTCAGAAAATCATGTTTTGCTAGCCAGGCGACGAAGATACTGAGATGAAAAGCAGCTCTTTTACTAATCTCTAGCATATCTGATTTGCTTAGTTTTTCTGACGGGATATTATTTTCTTCACAATAGAATACAAGTGCATGATCGAAAAAATAATCTGCGCGGTCTATGGGAAAGTCTAATTGACTTTCTTCGATCTTTGTCTCAGGCTGTTCAACTACAGTTGATTTTTTCTTAAAAAGGGACTTCAGTTTTCTAATCACGTTTATACCTCATATAAAAATATCCCATTATTCAAATAATGGGATATGATTATTATTTCATCGTTGGGAACAACAAGACATCACGGATAGTTGTTGTATCAGTGAGGAGCATGCAGAGACGGTCGATACCGATTCCGAGTCCCCCTGTTGGTGGCATACCGTATTCGAGGGCTTCAACGTAGTCGTAGTCGATGCCTGTTGCTTCGTCGTCCCCGAGTTCTTTAGCAGCAGCTTGTGCTTCGAAACGTGACAATTGATCGATTGGGTCGTTCAATTCGGTGAAGGCATTTCCGTACTCTTTAGTCATGATGAAGAGTTCGAAACGGTCAGTGAAGCGAGGGTCTTCTGGGTTTTTCTTAGCCAATGGAGACACAGCAACTGGGTGACCGTAAACGAATGTTGGTTGAATCAATGTTTCTTCAACGAATTCTTCGAAGAAGGCGTTGATGATGTGACCAACTTCAGTGTAGTGTTTTTCAACTGGAACATTCTTTTCTGCAGCAATAGCTTTGGCTTCATCCAAAGTCATGTCTTGCCAGAAGTCAACGCCAGTGATTTCCTTGATAGCGTCAACCATGTGGATGCGTTTGAATGGTTCGTTGATCTTGATTTCAGTTCCTTGGTAGTTGATAGGTCCGTCACCTTTAACAGCTTTAGCAGCGTGTTGGATGATACCTTCAGTCAAGTTCATGATATCGTGGAAGTCAGCGTAAGCTTGGTAAACTTCAATAGATGTGAACTCAGGGTTGTGAGTAGCATCCATACCTTCGTTACGGAAGATACGTCCGATTTCGTAAACGCGTTCCATACCACCAACGATGAGACGTTTGAGGTGGAGTTCAGTCGCGATACGAAGCACCATGTCGATGTTTTGAGCATTGTGGTGAGTGATGAAAGGTTTAGCAGCAGCACCACCAGCTTCGTTGTGAAGAACAGGTGTTTCTACTTCAAGGAAACCTTGAGCATCAAGGTAGCGACGGATTTCAGAAATGATTTTTGAACGTGTGACAAAGCGGTCAAAACTGTCACGGTTAGAAATCAAATCGAGGTAACGTTTACGGTAGATTGTTTCAACGTCTGAAAGTCCGTGGAATTTCTCAGGCAATGGACGAAGGGCTTTAGACAAGTGAGTGATATGAGTAGCCTTGATAGAAAGTTCTCCCATATCTGTTCGCATAACTTCACCTTCGACACCGAGGAAGTCACCAAGGTCAGCTTTCTTGAAGATTTCGTAGTTTTCTTCACCGACAGCATCTTTACGCACGTAGATTTGGATTTGACCATCGCGGTCTTGGATGTGGGCGAAGCCAACTTTACCTTTACCACGTTTAGTCATCAAACGACCTGCGATAGTAGCAGTTTCGTTGATTTCGTGCAATTCTTCTTTTGTTTTGTCAGCGTATTTTTCTTTTAATTGACCAGATGTAGCTGTGCGTTCGAATCGCTTACCAAAAGGATCGATTCCTTGTTCAGCCAAGGCCGCCATTTTTTCACGACGGACAATCTGTTGATCGTTCAATTCTTCCATGTGTTGATTTGACATGTTAGTCCTCCATAAAATAGTCGTAATTATTGTATCATAAATCACCTTCTAAAGATAGGACAAATGATTAAATGTCAGATAAATAAAGCTAGGATTTGTCTATTTTTAGTACAAATTGTAAACTAGCATTAACCTTTGATTAGAAAGTTATAGAATTTATTGACAAATATAATAAAAAGGGTGTACAATAGCAAAGTAAGTTTCGTATGATATAAGGAGGAAATACGATGAAAAAGAAAAATTATGTTAGTAAAGCCGTGATGCTTGGCGCTTTACTAGCACCTATTGGGATGCCTACGGTATCTGTGTTAGCAGATAGCTTTTATCAAAATCAAACGAGTGCTCACGCTGCTGATATTACAAACTGGATTGCCAGCACACCTGAACAAATTACAAATAATTTGACAACTCAGAATATCAATCCACAGCAGTTAGATGGCCAACAGTACGTGATTCAATGGGGAGATACCTTGTGGGGAATCTCTCAAGCGACTGGAATTTCTATTGAAAAATTAGCCTACGATAACAATATTCAGAACATTGATCTTATCTTCGCAGGTGATGTCCTCATCTTGAAACGTGATGGTGATGTCCCAGCAGGTTACCATGTGACTGGTAATGGTTACCGTTGTGCACATTCTAAGATTGTTATCAACAACTACTACGGTGATAACAACCGAGTGATTATCAATAATAGCACTTTTGTCTCTGATGACCATTCTAAGAATACAGTGATTTACGCTCCAGATAATTCTGACAATAGCGTTTCATTCTCAAATAATACGACTAACAATAATAACGATAAAGACAAAGATACTAAAGAGTCTAAAGATGGCAAGGATTCATCTTCGACATCATCAGAATCTAAAGATGCTTCATCAAGTTCAACAAGTGGATCATCATCATCTTCATCAAGCTCAACAGCAAGCAGTAGTGAAAGTAAGGCAAGTACAGAAAGTTCTAAGGAAAAAGAACTGACTGATGATGCTTTCCAAGACAAGGTTCAAAGTGAATTCAAACAAGTCTATCAACAAAACCACTCAGGTAGTCCTGCATGGACTTTCTTCTCACATGCAGATGATAAGACTGGTGTAAATGCTACAGCTAAGAAGGACACTGAAAGCAAAGCTCTTTACCTTCAAGGTGAAACGCCTAAGGCTCAAGACATTGTAGATGGACCTAAAGATGGTGCCAAAACGGAAGCCAATGCCAAAGCCCTCGCTCAAAAGATTTTTGATGCTCTTAACAGTGATAGTAAGCTGTCAGATCTTATCAAGGCAAAATATGCTCAAATTCAGGTAAGTTATAAGGGCGATAAGTGGGCTTTCAACGTTGATGTTTACAAAGAAAAAGAAAGTTCATCATCAAGCACTGAAAAATCATCTGAATCTAAGGCGTCATCAAGTGATGATTCTCAAACAGAAACACGCATGAGTTCAAGTTCATCAAGCCTTGAACGCTCTTCATCAAGTTCTTCAAGCCACACTGAAACAGACTCAGAGGCAACTTTCTCTGACCTAACTGGTGACGAATAGAGAGGGGCAAGACATGTCAAAGAGAAATATCATTATTAGTGTTGTTCTTGCTTGTCTCTTGGTTACGGGAGCTGGATTTGGTGCTTTCTATTACTGGGGAACACACCATTTAGATAGTGTTGTACCTGGTAAGGTTTACCAATACTCAAGTACTCTAAACGGTGAGGTTAATAATCGTGTGATGTATGTAGCCTTCCAAGAGGGTGGTAATAAGGCGCTTGTGAGTCAGGATCGTACGACAGTGGTTAATGCTGCTAAGAGTCAGACTGATTTTGACAAGGCCTATAATGACCAAACAGCTAAGTGGGAATACAGTGTGACAAAAACTACTTTGACTCTTGGTAAAAAAGAGGATGATCAATTGTCACAATGGCAGTACAACAAGGTCTTTGCTTATGGTGACCACTTCACTTCAAAGGATTTCTATTACCAGATTGCTAAAGGTGGTCAGGGTGAAGTCAAACAAAAAATGACCTTTAAAGAAATTAAATAAGCGTCTAAATATGACAAGATGCATTAGGTTTGGGACAAATTGTTCCAAACCTTTTTCTATCTTCAAAACGCGAATAATCTTTCCTTAAGTGGGGTCGAAAATTGAAAAGAAAGGGCAAAAACGGTATAATAAGACTGTTTGGGCAATTGCATTCTGAAAAAAAACAGACGAGTAAGATTGCCCCAAGACAGTTGACTTAAAGCTTACTTTGGCAAGACTGAAGATTAAATTAAGAGCTGACTCATGTAGTAGTTTAGTTGTTAGTTTCCTAATTTATCTAAGTCTCTGACAAGAGAATGATATAAGAAAGAACGGACAGATGATTACTTCTATTGTTTTT
This sequence comes from Streptococcus sp. 17.1, assembly GCF_016648655.1. Classification (NCBI taxonomy): domain Bacteria; kingdom Bacillati; phylum Bacillota; class Bacilli; order Lactobacillales; family Streptococcaceae; genus Streptococcus; species Streptococcus sp. 17.1. The sequence continues at coordinate 13,168 of NZ_JACLQM010000007.1, read as the reverse complement.
GACGTTGACGATACTATTTATGACCAACAGGCACCTTATCGTATTGCCATGGAAAAATGTTTCCCTGACTTTGATATGAGCCACATGAATCAAGCCTACATTCGTTTCCGCCACTATTCTGATGTTGGTTTTCCACGTGTAATGGCCGGTGAGTGGACAACTGAGTATTTCCGTTTTTGGCGCTGTAAAGAGACCCTTTTGGAGTTTGGCTACCGTGAAATTGATGAAGAAACGGGTAACCATTTCCAAGAGGTTTACGAGCATGAGTTGGAGAATATCACCATGCTTGATGAGATGCGCATGACACTTGATTTTCTCAAGGAAAAAAATGTTCCTATGGGTATTATTACCAATGGACCAACAGAGCACCAACTTAAGAAAGTCAAGAAGTTGGGACTTTATGATTATGTGGACCCTAAGCGTGTCATCGTCAGTCAAGCGACAGGTTTCCAAAAGCCTGAGAAGGAAATCTTCAACCTTGCAGCTGAGCAATTTGATATGAATCCATCGACGACGCTCTACGTTGGAGATTCTTATGACAATGATGTCATGGGTGCCTTCAATGGTGGCTGGCATTCTATGTGGTTTAACCACCGTGGACGTAGCCTCAAACCAGGTACTAAGCCAGTCTTCGACTTGGAAATCGACAATTTTGAGCAACTCTTTGGAGCGGTAAAAGTCCTTTTCGACCTTCCAAATAACAAATATATCTTTGATATCAATGATAATGAAAATCCAGTCCTTCAACTAGGTATCAATAATGGTCTTATGATGGCGGCTGAACGTCTTCTTGAGAGCAATATGAGTATTGATAAAGTGGTTATCCTTCTTCGTTTGAATGCGAACCAGGAAAAAATCCTTCGTATGAAATATGGAAGATAATAGAGCGGCCTCGTATGGCCGTTTTATTGTCTAGAACGTGAGATAAGGAGTTTGAAAATGGTAGAAATCAACAACTTAAAACATGATATTGAAGCACTAAGTGCTGAACGTGATGCTTTGAGAAAAGAGGTAGAAGCACTCGAAGCCAAACGTGACGATCTCTTCGAAGGTGTTAGAGATGCAGAGCAGATGAAGGGCGTTGCTTGGGATTCCTATTATGCATTAGTGGACCACCTTAATGCTGAGGAAAAGCAAAGAGGGTTTGCTAACAACTATTGGGAACATGTCCATAGAACTGCCAAAATAGACGTGGAATTTATCTTGAGTCGTGGTCTTCGTTTTAAGCGTTTATTGTCTGAAGGACAGTATGATCTTGTCTCACAGGAACTAGACGATTTTGAAAATGAACTAGAGGACTTGGCCCGAGACTTTGGTGTCGAATTAAATCGTTTGCCAGATGAACCGAAGTGGAAATAATGGAAGTGAAGCTCTTAAAGTAATAGATTTAAGGGCTTTTTGACTGCAAAAAAGCGACCCTTGTTCAGGATCGCTTGTCTTATGAAGTCAGTCGATGATTTAGCTGATCTTGTTTTGTTCATCCATATAAGATGTATCATTCCAACATTTGAGAGTGAAGTGCTCGAAATCATTGGTTTCGAGAATAGTGACAGAAGCATTGTCAAGACCTCCTGCCTTACGAAGAAGACCCGGTTCAAAACCAAGGAGGGTACGGATAGAAGCTGTTAGGTTAGCTCCGTGACCAACAATGAGGACATTTTTAGCATCACTATCTTTAAGTGTTTTGACAAATTCGGCCACACGTTTGGTTGTCTGGTAAACAGATTCAGCTTGGAAGTCATTAGCACGGAAGTTGGCTAGGTTATGACGGAAGGCATCCATTTCTTTTGGATAGATGGCCTGAACGAGTGAAATTTTTTGTCCTTCCAGTTTGCCAAGCTGCCATTCACGCAAAGCTTTAGTGTAGGTAACTTTAGCTTTAGGTTTTTGAGACTCCATGATGAGCTCTGTAGTTTTTTTAGCACGTGGTAGGTCACTTGAGAAGACCAAGTCAAAATGAGTGTCACTAAGATAGTGACCTAGCTCACGTACTTGTTCAACAGATTCTTTAAGCAAAGGCGAGTCTCCCTTGGCGCCTTGAAGTCGGCCTTCCAAGTTCCACTCAGTTTTACCGTGACGTACAAAATACAGTTTCATGATTACTCCTTAATATCAGCAAATTCAGCATTAACAAAATCAGCAAGTTCTTGACTATTGATACGGATAGAGCGCCCAATTTCTCCCGCTGAGACAATAAGGAAACCAGCTTCTTGGGCAGACTGATCGATGTAAATAGGGAAATTGTGTTTTTGGCGAATTCCCACTGGGTTGTTGGCTCCGTGAACATAGCCAGTCGTTTTTTGGAGATCCTTTTGTGGAATCATTTGAACTTTCTTGTTCCCTGAAATTTTAGCTAATTTCTTTTCAGACAGGTGCTCGGTGATAGGGACGATGCCGATGACTGGTCCTGTCTTATCTCCCTTAAGGGCGAGGGTTTTATAAATGCTCTCACGTGCCACATCTTCTGGAAGCTCTCCTTCTAAACCATTGAAGGATAAGCTATCATGGTCAATTTTAGCTTTATCAAGAATTTGGTCAACCAAGGTTTTCTTGACTTTGCCTTTCTTAGCCATTGTCATATCTCCTTTTAAAGTTATACATTTCTACCATCCATTATAACACATTCGTCCGAACACGCCTAAACCAATTTGACAAGAAGAAAACCAGTGCCTTAGACACTGGTTTTTACTGACTACTAGATGAACTTGTCGAAGTAGTCTTCTTATTTTTAGTTGGTTTTTGCTTAATCTTACCAAAGAGTTTTTCAAAGGTTTTACGTTTGTTTTTCTCTGGATTGATTTGGTTAAGATCTAGGATGTTGTCGAAACCTGGAAGGCTTCCTTGAGACGTATACTGGTGAAGGTCATAGTCGATTTCAGTGTTTGGTAAAGCCTCGTAATAACCAGAATCGGTACCGTAGGCTGGAATCCAAACAGCGTCGAAGTTTTTAGTTGAAACTTCTTGCTCGAGCATGAAATAAGCACCAATATAGAGACCAACATTTTCAGCTCCAAGTCGTTTGAGCTCAGCGAGAAAGGCTTGGACACCTTGCTCCATGTTAGACATGGTTTCCTCTTCGACGTCAATCCAGTAATAAGTCGGTTTGTATGGAGAAGCATTTTTGTAGAAAATACGAGCTTCTTCCTTCATCTCCTTGACAGAAGTACCTTGAGCGTAGGAATAGACGGCAACTGGAACGTCACGTTTTTTGAGTTCTTTAATATGTGTTTTAAAAGATTTGTCGACCCCATTCGAACTAGCGGCATTGCTATCCTTACTAATCAGTGATCCACCGAAGACGCGGACGATAGCACCAGAAATATGATTTGACAAGACATCGTAATCGATATCCTGAGGTAGTTGCCACCCTGAAAGGTCGATAATGGGATTGAGTATCAGCTCCTCGTCGGAACTGCTAGATGTACTACTGGTTGTTGTTTTTGGTGTAGTAGCATAAGGAATAGCAGATTTCACGTTTTGAAGATGCGCCTGTTGTTTGGACGTATTGTGAATATTTGCAATAACTAATGCTAATCCTAAAAGAGCTAGAACCACGTAAACAACGATCGGTTTTATTCTTTTTCTCATTACTCCCATTCTACCTTAAATAGCGCAAAAATGCAAAATAGAATGTTTATAAATTCTGTGAGAGATATTAAAGTGACTGATTTCCAAAAAGCCTTTGTAGTGCTGACTTAGGCACATTTTATGAATAAAGGTGTTTTGAGCTATCCTTGAATTAAGTGAATTTTTCATTTATTAAAGCAAGAAATTTAGCTTAAAAGTCAGTTTCCTCCTTGAAACTAGCGCCACTAGTGGCATCAGACCAGGCGACAAGAGCTTGAGCAGAGTTATCCAGATAGGTCTTGAGAGGTTGCTTCAAATCATAAATGGTTTCCCAAAATCCTAGTACCTTTCCTTCGTTGTCGATAGCAGCTTGGTAGGTTTGGATGAGGACTTGATCAAAACTGTCTGTTGGAATCTGATAACTTCTTTCTTTGGTAGGAGAGGCTAGCACTTCAGACATGATCCAATCAGGCAGATTTTCAGACTCACGGGGGAAGAAACTACCGTCAGCGCCACCATTGTCATAGAGAAAGTTTCCTTGGGCATCATAGGCTGCTAATTTATAGGGCAGGTGATTCAGTAGTGTTTTTAAATCATTCATACTTTCATCATAGCTTCTTTCATGCAAAATGGCAATGCATTGGATTGGAGACAATACTATCGTAGGATAGTATCAGTTTGTCCAAGGATAGTAGTATCTCCTGTAGCAGTATCAGGGTATAATAAAGTAAAAGAAGACTCGAGGTGAAAACATGTCAAAACTTATTTTTTTAGATGTTGATGGGACCTTGGTGGATTATCATAACCGCATTCCAGAATCAGCAATCAAGGCTATTCGTCAGGCCCGTGAAAAGGGCAATCTGGTCTATGTTTGTACTGGTCGTAGTAAGGCAGAAATGCAGCCAGAATTATGGGAAATTGGCTTGGATAGGATGATTGGTGGTAATGGCTCTTATGTAGAGCATCATGGCCAAGTCCTCATGCATGAGCTGATTTCTAAGGAAGATGCGGCTAAGATTGTGGATTGGTTGACCCAACGTCATCTAGCTTTTTATCTTGAGAGTAATAACGGTCTCTTTGCCAGTCCTGATTTTCGGGAGCGGGCACGTGAGACGCTTAAGACTTACGCTATTCAAAAGGGGCAATCTGTAGCGTCTGTTGAGGGGAAAGAACCAGAAGATTTTCTTCATGGCCTTCAGTATGGTAGAGAACTCTACCGTGATGACCTAAACAAGGTCAGTTTCGTTTTAGAATCCTATCAGGACCATTTAGATTCAAAAGAAGCTTTTCCACAGCTTGAAGCCCATACTTGGGGAGGTCGAGGTGAAACAGCCTTGTTTGGTGATCTAGGTGTTAAGGATATTAACAAGGCCAATGCCATCGATGTCCTTTTGGAACATTTGGGGGCTGAGCGTTCGGAGACCATTGCTTTTGGTGATGCCAAGATTGATATCCCTATGTTGGAATACTGTGAGATTGGTGTTGCCATGGGAAATGGTGGTCCAGAAATCTTGGCTATGGCAGACCTAGTCACAGACGATGTTGAAGCTGATGGCTTGTACAAAGCTTTTGATAAATTGGGCTTGTTGCAATAGAAAAAACTGAGTTCCTTTTTGGAGCCCAGTTTGTATTTTATGCTGGTTTACGACCGATAAATTTTTTCAAGAGATATAAGAGATAGCCAACAGCGATATACCCAGCACTGATGACCAGGACGTTTACCAAGACCTTGTTCCAACCAAATTTATTAACATTGATAAAGAAGTAGGCGAAGGGGCTATCTTTGGCACCTGGAATTGGGAGTTTTAGCACCAAGCCATTTAGAAGGGCAAAGGCAAAGTAAGACAGAGGGACCACGGACCAGTAAATTGGCTCACGTAGACGGTAGGCTTTCTTAGCATCGAAAATAAGGGTATCAAGCACCAACCCCCAAGGGACAATATAGTGGACCAAGAAGTTGCGGAGGGTCCAGAATTTCTCAGGTTCTGTAATAGGAGCCAAGAGGATGTGATAGATGACTCCAGTGATGAGGATGGCCATGGTTACGCCACCCTTGTAACGCAAGAGTTTTGTGTTAGTCGTCGCATCCCCTTTTTTGAAGTCATAGATGATAAAGAAAATCAAACTAGAAAAGACGAGGATATTGGACAAAACGGTGTAGTAGAGCAACATGCCCCAACCATCGTCATGGATTTGGATAGAGACTCCTACCAGTCCACAAAGAGCTAGTAAGATACGGTAAAATCGTGAAATAGTCATAAGTTTCCTTTTCTTAATAAATAATCCTTCTTATCATATCACATTTTTCACTAACAATTTTTTGAAAATTCTAGTAAAATCAAAGTAAGAAAGACTTCAAGGAGATTACTATGTCCAATCTAATCGATTATCTTGAAAAGGTTAAGGATATGCCTTTTGACCAAGAACCACTTAATATCTTGGATAAAGTTTGCATCAATGAAATTGGCTACCTGACTTATGAAAAATACCTCACAGCAAGTGATTTACAGAAAACCTTCAATTTACATGACTATGCCGAGGGTAAAGAGCTAAATCCTGAGTATACCTTCATGGTGACTAAGGAACGGGTAGATTTGGCTGAAGCCATGGTCAGGTCGAAGCGTTTCGCTAGACTTAATCTAAGTGACTACTGTAGTGTCTTGGACAAGGAAGTCGAAAAGCAGTTTGCAGCCATGATTTTTAGCCTGCCTGAACTGGACTACCAGCAGATTGTTTTTCGTGGGACAGATGATAGCGTCATTGGCTGGAAGGAGGATTTTCAGCTGACCTACAGTAGGGAAATTCCAGCCCATCGATCAGCTATTGCCTTTTTGTCTGAGCACTTGCCAAAACTCAGTGGCCATATCGCTGTTTCTGGACATTCCAAGGGTGGTAATCTTGCCCTCTATTCGGCTGTTCAAGGCTCAACTGCTCTACGCGAGCAAATAGCAGAGCTCTTGCTCCTAGATTCACCAGGCTTGATGAAGCCCCTCTTAGAGAAGCCTTCTTACCAAGAGTTAAAAGCCAGGATGACAGTTATTAGACCTCAAGATTCTGTTGTGGGGGTTATGCTCTATTGGGATAGGCCTGCCCAGCTAGTCGCAGCAGAAGGCATTGGATTTGCTCAACATAACGCCTTGACTTGGGAGGTTGATTTAGTGGCAAATGATTTTGTTTATGAGGACCAGCCAACAGAGTTGAGTCAACGTTTGGAAGAAACCTTCCAAGAGTGGATTGAGACCTTGCCCAATCAAGAACTCAAGCAAGTTTGCGATTTGGTTTTTGATACCATCCTTGATTCAGGTATTGAAAGCCTCGATGATATTGGCATCCAAGCCTTGCCACAGATAGGTCAGATGCTGCAAGAATTTGGCAATCTCTCGGACAAACAAAAGAAGGTCTTACAAGACGGTTTCAACCAATTACTCTGGATATTTTGGAAGTCAGGAAATAAAAAATCTACCCTGCCCAAGCTTGAACTTCCTGATTTTATCAAGAAGTTGGGTGAATTGACAAATAACGATTAGGGGCAGCTGGACTATAGGAGTGGAGGATATCATGCCTAAAAACGTACTTATTACAGGAGCAACATCAGGAATTGGCGAAGCAACGGCGCGTGCCTTTGCTAAAGAGGGAGAAAATCTCATCCTAACAGGTCGCCGTGTGGAGCGTCTTCAAGCCTTGAAAGAAGAGCTCCAATCGACCTATCCAGACCAAAAAGTTTGGACTTTTGCACTGGATGTTACCGATATGGACATGGTCAAGGATGTTTGCCAAGCCATTCTCAAAAGTGTGGGGCAAGTCCATGTTTTAGTCAATAATGCAGGCCTGGCACTAGGCCTAACAGCCTATCAAGATTATGAAGAGTGGGATCTACTGACCATGCTCGACACCAATGTCAAGGGCTTGATGATGGTGACACGTCAGATTTTGCCAAGTATGGTTGCTGCTAATGAGGGCCATATCATCAATATGGGCTCTACGGCGGGCATCTATGCCTATGCAGGTGCAGCTGTGTATTCAGCTACAAAGGCCGCAGTGAAAACTTTCAGCGATGGTTTGCGTATTGATACCATTGCCACAGATATCAAGGTGACAACCATTCAGCCCGGTATCGTTGAGACCGACTTTTCACAAGTTCGCTTTCACGGTGACAAGGACAAGGCAGCCAAGGTTTATCAAGGTTTGGAAGCCCTCCAAGCCCAAGATATTGCGGATGCTGTCCTCTATGTCACCAAGCAACCACGACGTGTCCAGATTTCAGAAATGACCATTATGGCTAATCAACAAGCCACAGGGTTTACGATTCATAGGGGGAAGTAAAAAGAGAAACTTATGAAGAATCAAACTAATCCAGCCATTGGCAGTAGCTGGGAAGACTTGCAATCAAAACTCTTTAGCAAGGAAGAAATTGAAGCCAGTCACCAAAGAGTGGAAAAACTCATTCAGAAAAAATGAGTAAATAGATAATAAAAACATGACCTTCGGGACGTGTTTTTTTTGTTTGAATTTTCCCAAAACTATGAAAGAAACCCTGAAAATGCTATAATGTAAGGGATTATGACAATGTTGAAAGGATAAGCCATGCCAGCAGTAACTCCAGAACTTGAGATAGAACGTCAATTAATCGAGCAATTAACCTCTGGTGAGAGCCAGTGGACCTATCGCCCAGACTTAAAAAATGAAGGTCAATTATGGGACAACTTTTTTGAGAAGTTAGCGCAAAATAACGTTGCCCTACTTGCTGACCATCCCTTGACCGAGCAGGAGAAGCGCCAAATCAAGAACCAGCTTAACTTCGTTAACTATTATGAAGCTGCTAAGTGGTTGGCTGGTGAAAATGGTATTGCCAAAGTCGAGGTACAGCGTGAAGATGCTAGCCTTGGGACTATCCGACTCTCTGTCATCTGGCGTGACAATATTGCTGCTGGAAAATCAAGTTACGAAGTGGTCAATCAAGTTGAACGTGACAAGGCCTATCCTCAAGATCAAGACCGTCGTTTAGATACAACCCTGATGATTAATGGCCTTCCTCTTATCCATATCGAGCTCAAGAGTCCTCGTGTGGCTTTTTTGGATGCCTTTCATCAAATCAAAAAGTATGACCGTGAAGGAAAGTTACGTGGCATCTATTCTGCCCTTCAGATGTTTGTTGTGACTAATAAGGTTGATACACGTTATATTGCAGCTGCACGAGAGGATAAGCTTAATAAACAATTCTTGACATCTTGGGTGGATAAAGATAATAAACCCATGACCAGTCTCATGGACTTTGCCCACGAGGTTCTGTCTATTCCACGTGCTCATCAGATGGTGATGCAGTACTCCGTTATTGATGATAGTAAGAAAGCCCTCATCCTCTTACGTCCTTATCAAATCCATGCCATCGAGTCTGTTCAGGATGCCTCTCGCCGTCAGGAATCTGGCTATATCTGGCATACCACGGGTTCTGGTAAGACCCTGACCTCCTACAAGGTGGCTCGCAACCTCTTGCAGATTCCAGCTATCCAAAAGACCATCTTTGTCGTCGACCGTAGGGACCTTGACCAGCAGACGACGTCGTCCTTTCTTTCCTACGCTGCTAATGATGTCATTGACATCGACGAAACGGACAATACTCATGATTTGGTTAAGCGTTTGGCAGGAAATGATAAGCGAGTGATTGTGACGACTATCCAGAAAATCACAACCATGATGCGCAAGTTTGGAGAAGGTAAATACCAAAAGGATTCGGAAAAAATCAAGGACCTCCGTGTGGCTTTCGTTGTGGATGAGTGTCACCGTGCGGTCACACCTCAGACCCAAAAAGATATCAAGGGCTTTTTCCACAATTCGCTCTGGTATGGCTTTACTGGTACACCGATTTTCAAGGAAAATAAACGAAAGCAATTAGGTGATTTGGCACAAACCACCCACCAACAATATGGCGAACGCCTACACGAGTATACGGTCAAAGAAGCCATCCATGACGGAGCAGTTCTGGGATTCAAGGTGGATTATCGAAATACCATTATTTCGCCGATTCCTGAAAAAGATCTTCCTGACTCTGTCTATGAAGATAAAGAACACATGCTAGAAGTCTTGGATGCTATCCTAAACAAAAGTTATCAACAGTTGGGCTTTCCAAATGGTGTGGGCAAGACCTACGAGGCTATCTTAACCGTTAAGTCCATTCCACAAGCTCAGGCTTATTACAATCTGCTCAAGAGTATCAAGGCAGGACACGAACGTGTCAAGGTGTCAGAGCGAGTTAAGCGCGTGCTACTTGACTTTCCAAAGATGACGGTCACTTACTCAGTGTCGGAAAATGAAGAAGAGTCTATCGACTACCAAGACCACATGAAACAGGTCATGGATGACTACAATCAGGAGTTCGGTACCCATTTTAATATGGCTGATTTGCGTGGTTTTAACACGGATATCAATAATCGTTTAGCCAGAAAGTTAGACAAATACATTCCTCGTAATGAGCAGTTGGATTTGGTTATCGTCGTTGACCGTCTTTTGACCGGTTTTGATGCCCCATGTCTATCCACACTCTTTATCGACCGTAAACCTATGCGTCCACAGGATTTGATTCAAGCCTTTAGCCGCACCAACCGTATCTTTGACAGTAAAAAGCGTTATGGCCATATCATCACCTTCCAAAGACCAGAGGCTTTTAAAGAGGCTGTGGATAACGCCCTTAAACTCTACTCAAATGGTGGTGAAAATGATGTCATCGCCCCAGATTGGGAAGAGGAAAAAGCCAACCTCATCCAAGCCTGGATAGACTTTCAAGTAAAAGTGGAAGATGTGGAAAACTATGTCATCACGATTGAGCAGGCCACTAGCCCACAACTCCGTCGCATTGCCAAGGCTTACCAAACCTTTGACAAGTATCTGGCATCTATCCGTGTCTATAGTGAATACGATGAAGCGGCTATCTATGCGGAGACAGGCCTATCAGATGAAAAGCTCGAAACCTATCTAGGAATCTATCAAAATATCCTAGCAGAGCTCAAAAGCCGAGCCGAAGACGATGGTGATCATAATCTCTTTGATATCCACTACGAACTGGAATCCGTCCAAGTCGATGAGATTAACTATGCTTACATCCTGACACTGATTCAAAGTATGATTCAGCAGGAAGAGGATAGTCCACAGGCCCTCAGTGACAGGGATATCGAAACGGTTGATAACTACATCCAGAGCCTGGAACGCACCAATCCTAAACTAGCCGAAATCATCCAAAACCTGTGGAAAGAAGTCCAAGCCAATCCTAAAGATTACCAAGGACAATCTATCACTGGTGTCTTAGACACTATGATTGAAGCCATTATTGACGACCATCTCAAACGCTTTGCTAGAAAATGGTATGTCGGACTCGATGAACTTCGTTACTATGTCCAACACTATCGCAAGGGTGCTAAGAAGCAATCTGGAGAAAGCCAGCTCACCAAGAGCCAACGCTACAAAGACTACAAAGCAGAAACAGCTGATGCCCTCAACCCGCTCAGCTACAAAAAACACATCAAAGAAGCCTACACCAAACTCATCGAAGAGGTCATTGAACCATTGAGAGTGGGGAGGTAGGAGGAGGAAATATTATGGAAACAATCAACACAATTTTAGGTATTATTGCTTCAATTTTTGCAATAATTTCAACTATTATTTCTATAAAAAATTATAATGAAATTAAGGTTATTAAAAATAACCAAATAGAAAATAGAATGTATGTTAATGGAAACGAAAATAATCAAGTTATTGGAAATCAAAATAGCATTAAATAAAAGTAGGTATATTTGTTGTGGAAATTAGAGGTAATAAAAATAATCAGGTAGCTGGAAATAGTAATATAATAAATAATTCTACTAATATTTATGTTGAGGGTTCAAAAACTTTACCACAAACAAAGATGTATAAATTTTTGGAAATTTTTAAAAATCAAGAATTTGAAAATAATACAGATTTTCCATTGGATTTACCTGAGGAGATTGGTAAAAAAATGGAATATAACTGTTCGAAAATATATATAGAGATATTTCGAGATTTATCTGAAGATTATTACAATCTAGACCAAATACTAAAGAATGATTTTGTTGAAAGTGAGAAAGTTATTAAGCAAGTTCGAATTGAGTTTATTACTAATTATGGAGAAGAACCTGATGAAATACATGAATCATTTGGAGATAACGTTTTAAACGAAATAAAATCTAGACTAGCGAAAAAGATATACGATGATCCAAGATACAAAGCAACTCCATTTGATTATGAGGATGTAGAGCAATTTGTAATTGCTCTATTGCAGTGTTGTGTTGCCGATTGTAAAATTTTATATAAACCAAGTATGAAAGATCAAAAATGATTTTATTAGATAAAAATAGTTCACCACATAATACTGTATTTTATTTATCTTCAATAATTTATGGCGTTATGATTGATAAAAATAGAATAGATAGTATACAGTTATATAACGAAGTTAATCAAAAATTGAGTGAAAAGGTTAATTTTACAACCTTTATATTAGCGATAGATTTTTTATTCTTACTAGACATGTTAGATGTAAGTGCTGAGGGAGATATATATAGTGTATATTAAAAGATTGTTTATAAAGAGTTTAAAAACAGAGAGTCTCGTTAGGGAAATTAACTTTCGCAATGGAGTTAATTTTATTGTTGATTCCAGTAATGGATTAAGTCATAATCAAGTCGGAAAAACTACCTTATTGAAGCTAATTGATATAATTTTTGGTGCGAGAGATAGATCAGCTTTATATGATGACAAGGATTTAAAGACTAGAAATGATAAGTTGAAAGCATTTATCGAGAATAATATGATTGCTGCAACAATTGAGTTAGTTGATAATATTGATTTTCCAAAAGAAGTCTATTATCTGACTGTTGAATTATTTGATGGAGGAAAAAGAAAAATTGGAGACACTATATTAAGCTTAAAGAATTATAATAGAGAATTAAATTTGATATTATTTGATAATCAGGCAAATATTCCAACATTTCGTCAGAATATTCAACCGTTTATAAGAGTTTCATTAAATCATGACAATGATCAATTTTTAAAATTTTTGGATCATGGCACCATTAATCAGTATCGAGCAATCTATAATTACCTATTTAATATATCTAATCCTGCATTTGATAAGGAACGAGATAAATTAAAAAAAGAATTAAATATTGTGAAGAAAGCTCAAAAGAAATATATGGAAATCAATGGATTTGATAATTTGAAAACAGCTGAAGAAAACATGCAAAAGCTTTCAAATTATATTAATGAAGTTGAATTGAAAATAGATAATATTGTGAGTAAAGACTATTTTGAAAAAAACATTAAATATATTTTGAAAAATCGAAATGAGTACCAGGCTATAATAGCTCAAATTTATGATTTAGAATATAGAATAGATCGTAACAATGAAATAATTGAGAACCTGAGGACTACTTTTACCAAGCATTTTGATGATGGCCTGTCAAAAGATTTTTTTAATGAAATAAACAATATAGTACCTAAATTAAATAAGACTTTTGGTGAGCTTATTGATTTTAATAACAAATTATTACAGAATAAGATTAATTATTTTAAAGATATTGGAGAAATATTACAT